>NZ_JBSHKH010000008.1:0-139601 GCF_053643595.1 Streptomyces sp. NPDC055506
GTCCCGGGGCCGGCCGCACATCGCCGCCGCGCGGACTCCGGTCCGTGCGGCGGCGATCGCGTGTTCCCACCGGGGTCGGAGGACGAGGCTCCTGACACAGTCGCGCCACGCCGGCGGGTCGCCTTGGCCAGCAGCAGGGCGGTGCAGGCGGGGTATATGGGGCCAGCGATCTCGAAGCGGCCCTGGCCGCCTTGCGTGAAGCCGTGCACACCACTCCGCCGGGACACCCCTCTGAGAGTGTCCCCCTGCGCAACCTGGGCGCCGCCTTCGCCACCCGGTGCATACGGGGCAAACGGATGCCGGACCTCGACGAGGCCGTGCGGCTCCTGAGACGGTCGATCCCACTCGCACCAGCCGACCACCCGGAACGCGCCCGATACCTGGTCAGCCTCGGTGGCGCGCGGGGGAAATGGTACGCGGTCACGCACAGGCCCGAGGACGCGGCCAAGGCGGCGGACGTGCTGAGCGAAGCCGCCCTGATGGGTTCGGCGGCCGCCTCCTGCCGCATCGACGCCGCGGCCAGATGGTGTTCCCTGGCCGCCGAACGTGAGGACTGGCCGACCGCGGTGCATGCCGCCGAGACGGCGGTCGGTCTGCTCTCACTGCTCGCGTGGCGTGGAGCGGAACAGGCGGACAGCCAGCACCACCTGAGAGACTTCACCGGCCAAGCACGCTTCGCCGCGTCCTGCGCTCTGCAGTCCGACAGCCCGGCACGCGCGGTGGAACTGGCCGAGCAGGGACGCGGCGTGATGTGGTCCCGCCTCCTGGACACGCGGGCCGACCTCAGCGCGCTGCGAGCGACCGCACCCGGCCTCGCGGCCCGGCTCGATCATCTCCGCACGCTTCTCGACGCGCCCGCCCAGCCTTCATCCCTTCCGTCTCCCCGACGGCCTCGTGGGGAGACGGCACCACCGGACCGTTCCGCGCTGGCCCGGGAATGGGACGACCTGGTCGAGCAGGTCCGGCAGATCGACGGGTTCACGGATTTCCTCGAGCGGCACGGTATCGACCGGCTGCTCGCCCTGGGAGACGAAGGCCCCGTCGTCCTGGTCAACATCTCCTCACTGCGCTGCGATGCGCTGATCGTCACCGAGGGGCGGTTGCGCGTCACGCCGCTGCCGAGAGTCACGGAGAATGAGCTGGTCGAGCAGGCCAACAGATGCCTGGTCCGCGAGCGGAGCGACGTGGGCCAGCTTGCGCAGCCCTGGGCCGTGACAGTCGGCGTGCTGCTCCTGCTTGCGCTGCTCGCGGGTCTTGCGGGGGCACTTCTGCTGGTGCGGGCGGCTCACGGCCGGCCGACCGTCGTGCCCATGAGCGCGGTGAAGAGCCGCGCGGTCGCCGATCACCTGGAGGCCCGCTCCGCCGCCGCGCTCAGACGCGGCATCGCGCTCACACTCCTCTGCGTCGGACTGCTCGTCACCGCTGTCGCAACGACCTGGTACGGGCCGCCGCATGAGGGTCCCGCGATCCGTGTCGACTCGCCTTCCGGCTCCGTCTGTGGCTCGGTGGTGCGCCTCGACGCGGGCACGATGGTCCTCGACACCAAGATGGGCGAGGTGAAGGTCGTACTCGACCACGCGTCAGCCCTCAGCCCGGTCAAGGCGTGTCCGCCCTGACGCCTCTCCCCGTGAACGCCCGGTCCGGCCGGCCCCAGGGCGACCGGATACAGTGCGCGAGACGGCAGCCTGGTCAGAGGGGGGAAGCGTGACCGACACCAGCAATACCCGACCCACCGACGGCGACGCGCAAGCTCCGCGAGAGAGCCGACTGCACCGCCTGATGCGCTACCTCCCCCTGATCGCTCCCGTCCTTCTGTGGACCGTGCCTTGCTGGGTGCTCCTGTACACCGGCCAGCACTGGCCGCTGCCCGTCACGCTGGCCGGCACCGCCCTGTTCGTCCTCGGCCTCGTCGGTATGCCGCTCGCGATGGTGCGCGGCCACGGCCGACGCCAGCAGGACCGGGCGGCGATCCTCGGTGACACCCTGCTGGGCACGAGCTGGGTTCTGTTCACCTGGTCCGTGCTGCTCGGCGTCTTCCTGCGGCTCGCCCTGACCGTGGCCGGCGTCGGCGAGAGCCAGGACCGGGCCCGGATCGTCACCTGGGCCGCCCTCGGCGTGACCGCCGCGCTGCTCGCCTGGGGGTACACCGAGGCCCGCCGCGTGCCACGGGTGCGCCGACTGGACGTGCGACTCCCACGGCTGGGTGCCGGGTTGGACGGCACCCGCGTCGTCCTCATCACCGACACCCACTACGGCCCGCTCGACCGCGCCCGCTGGTCGGCACGGGTGTGCGAGACGGTGAACACCCTGGACGCCGACCTGGTCTGCCACACCGGCGACATCGCGGACGGCACGGCCGAACGCCGCCGCGCCCAGGCCGCCCCACTCGGAACCGTGCGGGCCACCAGGGCCCGGGTCTACGTCACCGGCAACCACGAGTACTACAGCGAGGCCCAGGGCTGGGTCGACCTGATGGACGAGCTGGGCTGGGAACCGCTGCGCAACCGCCATCTGCTGCTCGAACGCGGAGGCGACACCCTCGTGGTCGCAGGCGTGGACGACGTCACCGCCGAGTCCTCCGGCCTGGCAGGCCACCGCGCCCACCTCGCCGGAGCCCTGCACGGCGCCGACCCCGACCACCCCGTCCTGCTCTTGGCGCACCAGCCCAAGTTCATCGACCGGGCAGCAGCCGCCGGCATCGACCTCCAGCTCTCCGGCCACACCCACGGCGGCCAGATCTGGCCCTTCCACCACCTCGTCCGCATCGACCAGCCCGCCCTCGCCGGCCTCAGCCACCACGGCCCCCGCACCCTGCTCTACACCAGCCGCGGCACCGGCTTCTGGGGCCCGCCGTTCCGCGTCTTCGCCCCCAGCGAGATCACCCTGCTCGTGCTCAGAGAATGCCGCTGACGGCCGTGTCCCCGCCCAGATCCCGGGCGGGGCCACGGCCATCAGTCGCGGGGCGGGGTCAGTTGGCGTTCACGAGGTCGTGCGCCGGCACGGTGACCGTCCGCTTGCCCGGCGTGCCGCCGAGCACGATCTTCCGCAGGGCACTGTTGTTGTCGAGGTTGGTTTCCTTCAGCCGCTTCTCCGGGTTGGCCAGTACCTGGATGTAGTAGGTGCCGTTGGGCACGCCGGTGATGTCGAAGGACTGGCCCGGCAGGTCCTGGGTGTAAGTGTCACCGGAGCCGACGTCCAGCACCTCGCGGACGGAGATCGAGTTCTCCTCACCGCAGGCGGTGGCCAGGTCGGTGTTGTACGGGTGCCAGTTGGCGTTCTTCACCGTGTAGTCGATGGCGTCGGTGTTGGCCAGGCAGAACGCTTCCTTGCCGCTGCGCACGGCCTCCTTCTTGTCGGCCTTCAGCAGCCGGTAACTGGCGAAGTCGGTGAAGTGCCAGTGCACATGCCCCGGGCGCGGGTCCCACTCCATGGTGCCGGTCGGGGTGTAGCCGACCTGCTTGCCCTTGGCGTCGTAGAAGTACTGGAAGGCGTCCATCTTGGCCTTGCCGGGCGAGCGGAACCCGTCCACCACGAGCTGCGCCGGGCCGGCGTTCCAGACGTTGGCGCTGAACGCCAGGTAGTCCTTGCCCGGGACGTCCTCGCCGCCGTCGCCGATGGTGATGCCGTAGGCCGGCAGCGAGCGCAGGTCCGGCTTGGGGACGTCCGGGACGGAGGGCTTACCGGCGGGCCGCTTCGACAGCGGTTCGAGGGCGGGCGCCTGGCGCGAGCCGTCGGTCTGGCCGCCGCTGTCCCTGGCCTGCGGAGACTGCGCGGACATCTGCTTCTTCTTCAACGCCCACGGCAGGGCCGGCGGCGCGGCCTTCAGCGGACCGTGGCCCACGTTGTACGAAGGACCCGCACCGCTCGTCACCGGCGCGGCGGCCTCAGCGGGCGTCGGGGCATGCCCGGGCCCGTGACCGGCGTGCGCGGTCGGCGCCTGGTGTCCGGCAGCGTGCCCGGCGTGCTCGCCGGCCGTCGCGGAGCGGGGCGCAGCCTCGGTGGCGCTCTCCGGGTCCTCGTCGCTTCGTTCCACCACGGTCACCTTGACCGTGGCCGGTTTGTCGGCGATACCGAACAGGTCGCGGTACTTCTTGGCAACACCGACCTTGGCCGTGTACGTACCGGCCGGCAGCTGGACCGGCTCGGTGTAGGAGCCCGCGTAGGTGTTGGCCGCCCAGCCCTTTTCGACGCCCCACACGGAGCCGAGAGTGAAGGGGTTGGTGGAGCAGCTCTCCGGATACTTGGAGGTGGAGGGTGCGTCGGGCCGTACTCGGCCGCTGGCGTTGTTCGGGCAGAAACTCTCGCTGCGGGTGAGGACCTTCTTGCCGGCTTTGTCGGTGAGGGTGATCTCCGAGAAGCCGGGCAGCCCGGAGAAGTCCTTCACCGTGCCCGCGGGCAGCTTCTTCGCCTTGGCCTTTCCGGCCTCGTACACGGTCTGGGTGACAGTCACCGGGTCCTTGTAGGACTTCCGGGTCACCTTGAGCTCCAGCGGCGTCCCCTCGGAGATGAGGTAGGTGCCGAGGTCCAGGTACACACCCGGCTCCTCCTTCCAGGTGGTGAGCGTCACCGAAGTGGTCGCCGCGACGAGGCTCAGCTCGGGGCCCGTCGCGGCCTTCGCAGGCTCCTGCGCGGCGGCCACGATGCCGGCCGTGACGGCCGTCACGGCGATGGCCGTGGTGCCGGCGAGCAGCGTACGCCGCAGCCGAGCGGTGCGTCTTCTGGTCATGGTTCCCTCGTCCTCCGGTGCTGTGAGAAGGAAGCAGCAGGCAGGCGTTTACTTCGCCCGCGCTGTGAGAGAAGCGAACCGGTTGCTCGGTTGTCCGGAAGACGGAAAGGGGTGGGGTGTTGACCGAATGCCGTCGTAATGACCGGATCCGGCCGTCGGTGCGACGATAAGGGCGTGCCGGTCATGGCCTGCTCCTGGGTGGTGTTCCAGAGAGTGGACGCCTGTTGGTGCAGGGCTGCGGCTACGGTAGAAATGGCCCCATGATCTCCGAGTCCTTGGTGCGACGCCTGGTCATCGACCTGTGCCGACGCCCGGCCTCGTGTTGTCGCTGACCCAGCTTTCTTGACGCGCCCTGCGTCCTGCCGTGCCGTGACCGCACCCGCACCAGGGCGCGCTCCCCCTCTTCGTTCGGCATGACTCTCGCTCGGGGCCGGCCATCCCTGCCGTTCGGCGGCAGCTGCGCATGTCCCGGCGCCCCTTGGAGGACGCCCCCCATGTCCACAACTCCCAGTCTGCTCAAGCCTGTTGACTCGGCCGACGTGCCGCCCGAACCGGGCGCTCCGACGCGGGGCGGGTGGACGCGCCTGCGCCAGGTCGCGCTGCCCTTCGGCTCGCTCCTGCTCTTCCTCGTCCTGTGGCAGCTGCTGGCGGCGACCGGGACGTGGAGCGAGACACTGGTTCCGCCACCGGCCAAGGTGTGGGACGCGTTCATCGAGGTCTCCACCACGCACGGCGGCGTACGGGGCTACAACGGCACCATGCTCGTCGAGCACCTGGGCATCAGCCTGCGGCGCATCGCGCTCGGCGCCGGAATCGGCATCGCCGCCGGGGTCGTGTTCGGGCTGCTCATGGGCACCGTCGGCTGGGTGCGCTCGCTGTTCGAGCCCTGGATCACCTTCCTGCGGACGCTGCCGCCGCTGGCGTACTTCTCGCTGCTCATCATCTGGCTGGGCATCAACGAGGAGCCGAAGGTCACGCTGCTGGCCGTGGCCGCCTTCCCGCCCGTTGCGGTGTCCACCACCACGGCCGTCGCGGCCGTGCCGAAGAGCCTGATCGAGGCCGCCCGTGCGCTCGGCGCGTCACGGTGGGACGTCGTCAGGGACGTCGTCGTCCCGTCCGCTCTGCCGGAGACGCTCACGGGAGTCCGGCTCGCCGTGGGGGTGGCCTACTCCTCCCTGGTCGCCGCCGAGTTGGTCAACGGTCTGCCCGGGATCGGCGGCATGGTCAAGGACGCGGCCAACTACAACAACACGCCTGTGGTGCTCGTCGGCATCATCGCCATCGGCATCTCCGGCCTGGTCATCGACGGTCTGCTGCTGCGACTCGAACGCGCGGTCGTTCCGTGGCGCGGTCGCGCGTAGTCCCCTCGCTCCCTCCCTCCCTCCCTTTTCCCTCCCCTCTGCACAGAAACGGCTTCGCCATGTCCCCTGCCCCGCAAGGTCCGTCCCGCCGTCTCCTCCTGGCCGGTGCCCTGGCCACCGTGTCCGCGGCCGTCACGGGCTGCTCCTCGGGCAGCGAGGCGTCGGCGTCCGGCGGCTCCAAGCAGCTGCGCATCGGCTACTTCGCCTTTCCCAGCGGCGACTTGCTCGTCAAGAACAGAAAGCTGCTGGAGAAGGCGCTGCCGGACTACAAGATCACCTGGATCAAGTTCGACTCAGGCGCCAGTGTCAACCAGGCCTTCATCGGCAAGTCCCTCGACATCGCCGCGCTGGGCTCCAGCCCGTTCGCCCGCGGGGTGTCCGGCAGCTCGCCCATCCCGTACAAGGTCGCGTGGATCCTCGATGTCGCGGGCGAGAACGAGGCCCTCGTCGCGCGCAAGGCCACCGGCATCTCCGATGTCGCCGGCCTCAAGGGCAGGAAGATAGCCACTCCCTTCGCCTCCACCTCGCACTACAGCCTGCTGGCGGCACTGAAGGCGGCCGGCCTGGGGGCGTCGGACGTCGAACTCATCGACCTCCAGCCGCAGCCCATCCTCGCCGCCTGGCAACGCGGCGACATCGACGCCGCCTATGTCTGGCTGCCGACTTTGGACGAGCTGCGCAAGACAGGCACCCAGCTCACCAGCAGCAAGGAGATCGGCGCGGCGGGGAAACCGACCCTCGATCTGGCCGTCGTATCGGACGACCTGATCGCCAGGGACCCCAAGGCGATCGACGCCTGGCGCAAGGCGGAGGCCGAGGCGCTGCGTCTGATCAAGTCCGACCCCGACGGGACGGTCAAGGCCGTCGCGGCCGAGCTCGGCATCAGTGCGGCGGATGCCGAGGCACAGCTCGCGCAGGGGGTGTTCCTCACCCCGGAGCAAGTGGTCTCCACCGACTGGCTGGGCACCGACGGCAGCCCCGGCAAGCTGGCCACCTACGTCACCGACACCGCTCGGTTCCTGGCCGAACAGAAGCAGATCGGCGCCGCGCCGTCCGAAGACCTCGTCCGCAAGGCGTTCTACCTCAAGGGGCTGCCCGATGTCCTCAAGTGAGATCACCGAGGCCACGGCAGAGACGGACACCGCGCGCCCCGGATCCGTCCGCCTCGACCACGTCACCCACCGCTACGGCCGGGGCGGCAAGGCCTTCACCGCCGTCGGGCCGGTCGATCTGACCGTCCCGGCCGGGGAGTTCCTGGTACTGGTGGGTGCCTCCGGCTGTGGCAAGAGCACACTGCTGCGGCTGATCGCCGGCTTCGAGCAGCCCACGCAGGGGTCGGTGCGCGTCTCCGGCAGCCGGCCCCGGCCCGGCGAGGCGGCCGGTGTGGTGTTCCAGACGCCGCGGCTGTTCCCCTGGCGGACGGTGCGGGGCAACATCGACCTGGCGCTGCGGTACGCGGGTGTGCACCGCGCCCGATGGCCCGAGCGGCGTGCGGAGTTGCTGGCCCGCGTCGGCCTCGAGGGCACCGAGAAGCGGCGCACCTGGGAGATCTCCGGGGGCCAGCAGCAACGCGTCGCCATCGCCCGTGCCCTCGCCGCCGAGAACCCGCTCCTTCTGCTCGACGAGCCGTTCGCGGCGCTGGACGCGCTGACCCGGGAACGGCTGCAGGCGGACGTCCGCCGGGTGGCCGACCGAACCGGCCGGACCACGGTGTTCGTGACGCACTCGGCGGACGAGGCGGTGTTCCTCGGCTCCCGCATCGTGGTGCTGACCAAGGGTCCCGGGACGGTGGCCCTGGACCTGCCGGTCACCCTGCCGCGCGGCGATGTCGACGCCGATGAGCTCCGCGACTCGGACGAGTTCGCCGAGCTGCGCGCGCAGGTCTCCCACACCGTCAAAGCCGCCGCGGCGGCCTGATCCCCGTACACAGGAAGGGACACACTCATGAGCGTCCTCAGCGAACGGCCCGCCGTCACCCGGCTGCCCCTCACCGCACTCGGCCCCGGCTTCGGTGCCGAGATCCACGGCATCGACCTCGGACGTCTCGACGACGACCAGGTCCTCGCCCTCCGCGAGGCGCTCGTCGCGTACAAGGTGCTTTTCGTGCGCGGCCAGCAGGGCCTCGACGACGCCGCGCAGATCGAGTTCGGCAGACGTCTCGGGGAGGTCACCGTCGGGCACCCGGTCCACGATTCCGGTGACGTGGCCCCCGAGGTGTACTCCCTGGACAGCCAGGACAACGGGTTCGCCGACGTGTGGCACACGGACGTGACGTTCGTACGGCGGCCGCCCGCGATCTCCGTCCTGCGAGCCGTGGTGCTGCCGCCCAACGGTGGCGACACCAACTGGGCCGACAGCCAGCTCGCCTACGAGTCGCTGTCGCCGGGCCTGCGGGCGTACGTCGACACGCTCACCGCCGTCCACGACGGCAGCCGCGAGTTCGGCTACTACCTCGCCCAGCACAGGCAGGGCCGGGGCAACCTGTGGGACGGGGAGGTGTTCACCGAACTCACCCCGACGGAGCACCCGGTGGTGCGGGTGCACCCCGAGAGCGGCCGCAAGGGCCTGTTCGTGAACCCCGGCTTCACCTCGCACATCGTGGGCGTCTCGGAGCACGAGAGCCGCGGCATCCTCGACATCCTGTACGCCCACCTCACCAAGCCCGAGCACGTCGTACGGAATCGCTGGCAGCCGGGCGACGTCGCGTTGTGGGACAACCGCAGCACGGCCCACTACGCCAACCGCGACTACGGCGACCAGCATCGCGTCATGCACCGCATCACGCTGCGCGGCGACACTCCGGTCGGCCCCGCCCTCACTCACCGCTGACCCGCGCGTCACGCGGCCGCGTGGGCGGGTACCGGCTGTGCCGGCCCGCCCACGTGATCACACAATGGTCCGTCACACCACGCTGACCGGGTGCCGCGCCGCCGCGTCGAACAAGTAGCCCTGTGTGTTGGGCACCGCGACGTCCGGCTGGGTGCGGCCGGCCGTGTCCGTGGCGCGGGCCAGCAGGTGGGTGGCGCCGGGAGCGTCGGGCTGCCAGCCGGCGGACCAGCGGGTCCAGGTGCCGGTGCGGGGCCTGTCGTGCAGGCGGGCGGGACGCCAGTTCGCCCCGTCGTCGGTGCTGACGTCGACCCGGGCGACGGCCCCCGCGCCCGACCACGACCGTCCGTGCAGTACATACCTCCGCCCCGCGGTGAACGAGGCCCCGCTCGCCAGCTCGAAGGCGCTCTTCGTGGCCTGCCGGGTCAGCGGCGCGCTGCCGCCCTCCGGATGGGAGGGACCGAACAGCCGGTAGAAGGTGGTGTTCCAGGGTGAGAAGAGCGGCTGCGCGGACACCTCGATGTCGCCGACCCACTTGATCGACGCGATCCCCACCCAGGACGGCACCAGCACCCGCACCGGATACCCGTGGTCGTACGGGAGCGGCTCGCCGTTCATCTCGTACGCGAGCAGTACGTCGTCCAGCGCCTTGGACAGCGGCAGCGGACGGCGTACCCGGCCCAGGTTCTCGCCTCCGCTGACGTACTCGGCGTCCAGACCACGCGGCTGGACATCCACGGCGTGCGGGGACAGTCCGGCCCGGCGCAGTACGTCGGCCAGGCGCACTCCGCGCCAGCGTGCGACGCCGATCGCTCCCAGGGTCCACGAGGTGCCGCTGACCGTCTCGCCCTGCTGGGTCGTGTAGTAGGAGCGGCCGTTGCCCGCGCACTCGACGAATGCGGTCCGGGTGACGGCCGGCAGGGCGCGCAGATCGTCGTACCCGAACTCCACCGGCCGGTCCTCGCCGGGGGCGCCGCGCAGACCGCTCCCCCACAGCCGCAGGCGCCAGTCGCCGGCCTTCAGCACGGGGGTGGCGGTGTGGTTGCGTACGAAGAACAGTTCGTTGGGGGTGTGGTATCCGGTGCCGCGCAGCGCCTCCCAGCGGGTCTCGGCATTGGTGCCGCGCTGGATGAACCACTCGGGTGGCAGGGGCTTGACGATGGGTGCGTCGGCGGCACGGGCGGGCCGTGGCGCGCCGAGTGCGGTCCCGGCGGCGGTGGCGGCGAGCAGGGTGAGCAGCCGACGGCGCGTGACCCCGTCGGCCCTGGCCTCTCCGGCGAGCCACTGGCGCAGCCTTCGGCGGTCGTAGTCGGTTTCGTGGCGGTGACCGGCGGGGGCGGGAGAAGACATGGCGGGTCCTCGTCATGGGGCGAAGGAGCACGACAGGGCTACAGCACAACGGGTATGGGCGGCACGGTCGTTGACGGAGTCGTCGGGGAGCGCGCGATCAGCCGGTCGCCCGACACAGCGCGGCGGCGACGCGGACGAGGTCCACGGCACGGCGGCGGGTCAGCGGCTCCGGCAACGGCATGGCGGGATGCAAGCACGTGGGCCGGAGGGTGTCAACGGAGCGTCCTCGCCCGGCCGATCTGGTGGGTTGCCGCCCGGGTGTGGTTACCTGATCCCATGACCGTGCTCGTGACCCGCCGCCACGTCGATTACGTGCGTGTCACCACCACGGGCTGTTCCGCCGTGAGCTGACGCCTCGCTCCGGCTTCCGACCCGTTTCCTCCACCGCATCACACTGACCGTTGCCCTGCGCGAGTACGGGCGCGGCTGCCTGTCCAGCGGTGTCCGCACCTTTGCCGTCTTCTCTGCCCTCAGCACAGGGAGTACCGCCATGAGCCAGCCCGTCAACGCCTTCGCCACCGCATGGGAGGCATGGCATCAGCGGAGGGACTCCGCCCTCGCCCATGAGCACGGATTCCTCGCCGTCACCGGCCTGTACTGGCCGTCCACCGACCCCCAGCGCTTCCCCGGCGCACCCGGCACCTGGTCGACGGGCGACGACGGCGTCACCGTCGTGCTCGGGGAGGGGGAGGAACTCGTCATCGACGGCACCACGGTGCACGGACGGCACACGTTCGGTGTCATCCCGGAACGCGGTGGCATCACCGCCGTCTGGGGCGACGCGGTGATCGAGATCGCCAAGCGCGGCGGGCACGACGTGATCAGGCCACGGCACCCGGAGCATCCGCTGCGTACCGAGTTCACCGGGACGCCCGCGTACGCACCGGACCCGCGGTGGGTGGTCACCGGCACGTACACGCCGTTCCCGGAGCCTCGGCCGACCACCGTGGGTGCCGCCGTGGAGGGACTGCGGCACGTCTACGACGCACCCGGCAGGATCCGCTTCCGGATCGACGGCCGGGCGCTGGGCCTGACCGCGTTCAACGGGCCCACACCCGGAAGCCTCCTGGTGCTGTTCACGGACGCGACCTCCGGCGTGACCACGTACGCGGCCAGTCGCACCCTGCAGATCGACGCACCCGGACCCGACGGCACCGTGGTGCTGGACTTCAACCGTGCCACCAACCTTCCGTGCGCCTACACCGATTTCGCGACCTGCCCGCTGCCGCCCGGAGAGAACCGGCTCCCGGTCGCGATCGAGGCCGGTGAGCGGATCCCGCACGAGCGGAAGCCGGTCGCTCGGTGAGCTCCTCGCGCCTCCCCCGGATCCGCTCACTGTCGTTCCTGACGCCGGGCAACTACACGGATGACGATCCGTACGCGGGTCTCGAGGCCACCCTGCGGCTGTTCGAGTACGGCGAGCGCGCCGGGTTCGACGGTGCCTGGGTGCGGCAGCGGCACCTGGAGCACGGAGTGTCCTCGGCGGCGGTGTTCCTCGCCGCCGCGGGCCAGCGCACCGAGCGCATCGAGCTGGGCACCGCCGTGATCCCGATCGGGTACGAGAACCCGTTCCGGCTCGCCGAGGACCTCGCGCTCGCCGATGCGCTCTCCGGCGGGCGGCTGCAGGTCGGGTTCAGCACGGGAATGCCGCATGCGGAGCTGATGGCCCATCTGGTCCATGACGGCGACTGGCGGACCCTCGACCTGTCGTACGGCCGTATCGCCCGGGTGCGCGACCATCTGTGCGGACGCCCCCTGGGCAGTGCGGACACCCTCATCCAGACTCCGGGTGGCGCCCAGCGGCCCCGTCTGCAGCCGTACAGCCCCGGTCTGGCCGACCGCACCTGGTACGGAGCCGGCAGCCTGCGATCGGCACGCTGGGCGGGCGAACAGGGGCTGAGCATGCTGAGCGGGAACATCGTCGCCGGCGAGGGCACCGACGACTTCTCCACCGCGCAGTCGGCACTGGTCCACGAGTACCGTCGCCTGCTCGGGCCGGAGCGACCGGGACGGGTGGCCATCGGCCGGGTGATCGTGCCCTTCGACAGCGCGGACGCGGCGACCCGGCGGCGCTACCGCGCCTATGCGGCGAGCCGCCACGAGCGGACCCTCGCACCGCAGGGGGCCAAACGCACCCTGTTCGCCCCCGACGTGGTGGGGACGTCGGAGGAGATCCTGGAGCTGCTGAGCTCCGACGCCGCGCTCGCGGAGGTGTCGGAGCTGCGCCTGGAACTGCCGTACGAGTTCGAACCGGGCGACTACGAGCAGATCCTGCACGATGTGCGCCATCACATCGCGCCCCGGCTGGGCTGGCGGCCCGCTCGGGACCACGGTCGGCGCAACGTCGCCCCGTCGCAGACGGCAGGATGACTCCGTGCTCGTCGTGATCGGCGGTCTGCCCGCCGCCGGAAAGACCACTCTCGCCCGCCTGCTGGCGGCGGAGATCGGCGCGGTCCACCTGCGCGTGGACACCGTCGAGCAGGCACTGGCCCTCTCCGGCCTGGCCCGGCATCCGGTCGGTCCGGCGGGCTACGTCGTCGGGTACGCCCTGGCCGAGGAGCAGCTGCGGCAGGGGCTGACCGTGATCGCGGAGTCGGTGAACCCGCTGGCGGTGACGCGGGACGCCTGGCGTGGTGCGGCCGCACGGGCGGGTGTGCCTTGCGTCGAGGTGGAGGTCGTCTGCTCCGATCCGGTCGAGCACCGGCGGCGGGTGACGTCGCGGTCGGTCGACATCCCGGACCTGCCGCTGCCCGACTGGCAGCAGATCCTCGACCGGGAGTACGAGCCGTGGGACCGGGACCGGGTCGTCGTCGACACCGCGGGACAGGATCCTGCCGCGTCGGCGGCCCTACTGCTGGGAGCCGTGTTGTCGGCGGCCGCCGGTGAATCCGGGTAGCGAGCCCCGGGCTTCACGAGGATCGGTGCCCGTCGGCCGGCCCGGGCTGCGGACCAGCAGGATGGGAGAGCGGCGGCGCAGGGTGAAGCCGATGGACTCGTACAGCCGGATCGCCTGCACGTTGCCGGCTGCGGCGTGCAGAAACGGGACGTCGCCGCGGGCGCGGATGCCCGCCGCGACGGCGCGCACCAGGCGAGTGCCCAGACCGCGGCCGCGATGCTCCGGGTCGGTGCAGACGGCGCTGATCTCCGTCCAGCCGGGCGGCCGGATGCGCTCGCCGGCCATGGCGATCAGCCGCCCCTGGTGCCGGATGCCGAGATAGGTGCCCAGTTCGACGGTGCGTTTCAGGAAGGGGCCCGGTTTCGTGCGGGCGACCAGGTCGAGGATCTCGGGGACGTCGTCGGGTCCGAGTCGTACCGCTTCCGGCGCGGGCCGGGCACGCAGTGCGGTGTCGACGAGCTGCACTCCCAGACCGCCGCCGACGACATCCCACCCGGACGGGACCTCTTCGACCGGCTTGACCCGTACGACGGTCCCGGGGCCGACGAGCGCGCGCAGGTCGGCCCAGGCGGCCGGGTCGGCCGGATCCGCGAGGGCGGCGAAGTCGTAGACATCGGCGGGGTAGCGGGCGGCACGGCCGAGCCGTTCGGCGAAGGGGGCGTGCGGGCCGGCCAGTGCGGCCCAGACCGCGTTGTCCAAGGGATGCGTGCTCGGGTCGGCCAGGCCTTCGCCACCACGAACGTCGATCGAATGTGCCACGAAGCCATGTCTAGCAGGCAGTTCAGGGATGGATCATTGCAGCGGCATGAATTTCGGGCTCGCCGGTAGGCCGGCTCCGGCCGGGCAATTGTGAACGGTGTGCTTCACTCCCATGTCGGGCAGTTCAGAAGATGAGACGTATGCGCAAGCGACATTGACGTGGCCGGTTTTCGCTGCAACTCTCTTGGCTGTGAGCCATTCCGAGAAACTAGCCGCGCGCCTGCACGTCGACTTGCGACGCCAGGCCAGCGCCATCTGTGCCGTCGGCTTCTGAGGCCCCGACGGGCATCTCTCACGCGCTCCATTTTCATATTCAACTGTCGCGTCATCCGCTGCTGCCGTAGACGCTGAACTCCTCGTAGCTCTTTCTGCCGAGGCCCCTCTTCCGCCGTCCGTCGCGGCTTCGCGTGCTGTCCTGTTCAAGAACCGCACGCGGGCCTGACCATGGGCGGATTTCCCCATTCCCCTGAACAGGACCCCTTCATGGCCACTACGGCATCGAACCGACGTCAGTTCCTTTCCCTGCTCGGTCTTTCGGCGGTGGCCGTGAGCTGCGGTACGACCGCCGGCGCCTCGTCCGGCAAGGGCGGGACCAAGACACTGCGCTATCAGGGCTGGGCCGGCCAGGTCACTCTGCCGGAGCTGGCCGAGGACCTCGGCTATCTGGAGGACGTGAAGCTGGACTGGGTCGGCAACACCATCAGCGGGCCGCAGGACATCCAGTCCGCGGCGACGGGCCAGGTCGACTTCGGCGGCGCGTTCAACGGAGCGGTCGTCAAACTCGCCGCGAACAAGGCCCCCGTCAAGGCCGTCATCAGCTACTACGGCGCCGACAAGTACGCCTACAACGGCTTCTACGTCCTCGAGGACAGCCCCATCCGCTCGGCCCGGGACCTCATCGGCAAGAAGATCGGGATGAACACCCTCGGAGCCCACTCCGAGGCCATGCTCGACATCTACCTCCAGCGGGGCGGCCTGTCACAGTCGGACATCGGCAAGGCCGAGCCCCTGGTCGTCCCGCCGGTCAACACCGAGCAGACCCTGCGCCAGAAGCAGATCGACGTGGCCGTACTCGGCGGGCTGCTGCGCGACAAGGCCCTGGCCACCGGAGGCATCCGCCCGCTGTTCACCGACTACCAGTTGCTCGGGGCGTTCAGCGCCGGCACCTATGTGATGACCGACCGCTTCCTCAACCAGAACCCCGACACCGCGCGCATCTTCGTCACCGGCATCGGAAAGGCCATCGACTGGTCCCGTTCCACTCCCCGCGAGGAAGTCATCGCCCGGATGACCGACATCGTGAAGAAGCGCGGCCGCAACGAGGACCCCGCACCCCTGAAGTACTGGCGGTCCTTCGGTGTCGCCGAGAAGGCGGGCCGTATCACCGGCAAAGAACTCAAGCTGTGGGTCGACTGGCTGACCGAGCGCGGCGACATCAAAAAGGACCAGGTCACCTTGTCGGACCTCTACACCAACAAGTTCAACGCCAGCGGGAGCTGACCCCCATGCCGGAATCCAAATCCACCACACCCAAGATCGAATTCGAGAACATCACGAAGGAATTCACCGTCAAGGACCGGAAGGGCGTTCGGCAAACGACCCGGTTCACCGCCCTCGACGGAATCGATCTCCGGATAGCGGACGGCGAATTCATCGTCCTCGTCGGTCCCAGCGGCTGCGGAAAGTCGACCCTGCTGGATCTGCTCGGCGGCCTCACCCGGCCCACCGGGGGACGCATCCTGCTCGACGGGCGCCCCGTCACCGGGCCCGGCCTGGACCGAGGCATCGTCTTCCAGCAGTACGCACTGCTGCCCTGGCGCACGGCGCAGGGCAACGTCGAGTTCGGCCTGGAGGCCACCGGCGTCCCGCGACGCCAACGCGCCCAGCGAGCCCGGGAGTTCCTGGACCTCGTCGGCCTCACCGGCTTCGAGGACCGCCACCCGCACGAGCTGTCGGGAGGGATGCGGCAGCGCGTGGCGATCGCCCGCAGCCTCGCCTACGACCCCGATGTGCTGCTGATGGACGAGCCGTTCGCCGCGCTGGACGCCCAGACCCGCGAATCGCTCCAGGACGAGCTGCTGCGCATCTGGCAGCGCACCGGAAAGACCGTCGTCTTCATCACCCACGGCATCGACGAGGCCGTCTACCTCGGACAGCGCGTCGCCGTCATGACCTCCAGGCCGGGCCGCATCAAGCAGATCGTGCCGGTCGCCCTCGGCTCCCGGGACGCGACGGACGACCTGCGCTCCAGTCCCGAGTTCGCACACCACCGCCACGAGATCTGGTCACTGCTGCACGACGAGGTCGCCAGGGCCCAGCAATTGGAGAAGGAGGCGGCTGCCGCATGAGCCCCACAACCGGAACGACCGCCGTGACCACGACGCCGGACGCTGTGAGCATCACCGGGCCCGCCCCGGCCCCTCCCGCTGCCGAGTCCGCTGCAACGTCCGCCGCGTCCGCACCAGCGGGCGCATCGCCGGGGGCGCAGCGGCACCTTCGCTCAGCGGCTGCCCGCGCCCGCCGGGCGACCCACCGGCTGCCGGGTCTGCTGGTGAGCGGAGCCACCAAGTCCGCGGCGATCGTGGCCCTGTTGCTGCTCTGGGAGACCGCGCCGCGCCTGGGGCTGGTCGACCGGACGTTCCTGCCGCCGTTCAGCGAGGTCGCCCGCGCCTGGTGGGAGCTGGCCGTCGACGGTCAGCTCGCCGACAACGCCCGTGCCAGCCTGGTGCGTTCGCTCAGCGGGTTCGGGCTCGCCGTGCTCGTCGCCGTGCCGCTCGGTCTGCTGATCGGCTGGTACCGGCCGGTGGCCGACTTCCTCGGCCCGCTGCTGGAGGTCTTCCGCAACACCGCCGCACTCGCCCTGCTGCCGGTGTTCGTCCTGCTCCTCGGCATCGGCGAGACCTCGAAGATCTCCATCGTGCTCTACGCGTGCACCTGGCCCATTCTGCTCAACACCATCAGCGCGGTCCGAGGCGTCGACCCGACGCTGCTGAAGCTGGCGAAGTCGATGGACCTGTCCGCGCCCAGGCTGTTCCAGAAGGTCATCCTGCCCTCCGCCGTACCGGTCGTCTTCACCGGCATCCGACTGGCCGGAGCGGTCTCCATCCTCGTGCTCGTCGCCGCCGAGATGATCGGCGCCAAGGCAGGTCTGGGCTATCTGATCAACGCATCGCAGTACAACTTCGCCATCCCGCAGATGTACGCGGGCATCATCACCATCTCCGCCATCGGAGTGGCCTTCAACCAGCTCCTGGTCGCGGTGGAGCGACGGCTCAGCACCTGGCGCCTCCCGGCCGACGGCTGACCTCGGCCCGCGTTCCCCCCCGTCACACGCCCCCGATCCGAGGAACCTCATGACCGCGACCAGCCCAAGACGCCTGCATCTCAACGCCTTCCTGATGAACGCCGGCCACCACGACGCCGCCTGGCGCCACCCCCGTACCCAGCCCGAACGGGTCACCGATCTGCGCTACTTCCAGCAGCTCGCCCGGACCGCCGAGCGCGGCCTGTTCGACTCCGTCTTCCTCGCCGACGGCCTCGCCCTGTGGGGGAAGGTCAGACACAACGCCCTCGGCGGCTTCGAACCGCTCACGCTGCTGTCGGCCCTGGCGGCGGTCACCGACCACGTAGGCCTGATCGCCACCGTCTCCACCACCTTCAACGAGCCCTTTCACACCGCCCGCAAGTTCGCCTCCCTGGACCACATCAGCGGCGGCCGGGCCGGCTGGAACATCGTCACCTCCGGCACGGTGAACGAGGCCCGCAACTTCGGGCAGGAGGAGCACCTGGAGCACCGGCTGCGCTACGAGCGGGCGCGGGAGTTCGTCGAGGTGGCCACCAAGCTGTGGGACAGCTGGGAGGACGACGCGATCCTGCTCGACCGGGAGCGCGGCGTCTACGCCGACACCGCCAAGGTGCGGGAGATCAACCACCGCGGGGAGTACTTCGGGGTGCAGGGTCCGCTGAACGTCCCCCGCACCCCGCAGGGTTACCCACTGCTGGTGCAGGCAGGCTCGTCGGAGGACGGCAAGGAGTTCGCCGCCCGGCACGCCGAGGCCGTCTTCACCGCCCAGCAGACCCTCGCCGACGGGCAGGCCTTCTACAAGGATCTCAAGTCACGGCTCGTCCGCCACGGGCGCACCGAGGAGCAGCTGCTGGTGCTGCCGGGCATCGCCCCCGTCATCGGCTCGACGGAGGCCGAAGCCCGCGCACTGGAACAGGAGCTGACGGATCTGCAGGTGCCCGAGTACGGGCTCACCCAGCTGTCCGCGATGCTCGGCACCGATCTGACCGGGCTGCCGCTGGACGGGCCGCTGCCCGAGCTGCCCGAGGAGCGGGACATCAACGGCAACAAGAGCCGTTTCACGCTCGTCGCCGAACTCGCCCGCCGCGACGGCCTGACCCTGCGCGAGCTCATCGCCCGCCTCGGTGCGGGCCGTGGCCACCGGGTGTTCGCCGGCACCCCGGAGCAGGTGGCCGACCAGCTCGAGGAGTGGTTCACGCAGGGCGCCGCGGACGGATTCAACATCATGCCGCCCCATCTGCCGGGCGGTCTGGAGGACTTCGTCGATCACGTCGTACCGATCCTGCAGCGGCGCGGCCTGTTCCGCACCGAATACACCGGCAGCACCCTGCGTGAGCACTACGGCCTGCCCCGCCCCGCCAACCGGCTGGTCGCGGCGGCCGTGGGAGAAGGGCGGTCCGTATGACCGGGCTCGAACTCACCACCGACGTCCTGGTGGTCGGCGGCGGCCCCGCAGCCACCTGGGCCGCGCTCAAGGCGGCTCAGGACGGGGCGGACGTCGTCCTCGCCGACAAGGGCTACTGCGGCACCAGCGGCGCCACCGCCTCCGCCGGAACCGGAGTCTGGTACGTCGCCCCGGAGCCCGCCGCTCGGGAAGCCGCCATGGCGAGCAGAGAGGCACTGGGCGGATATCTGGCCGACCGGCGCTGGATGACCCGGGTGCTGGACCAGACGTACGCGGGCGTGAACGAACTGGCGGCCGCAGGACGCTACCCGTTCCCCACAGGACCGGACGGGAAGCAGCTCAGGAACGGCCTTCAGGGGCCGGAGTACATGCGCAGGATGCGTATCCGCGTCCAGCGCGCCGGGGCACGCGTCCTCGACCACAGCCCGGTCACGGAGCTGCTCACCGATCCGTCCGGGGCGGTCGCCGGGGCCAGGGGGCACCGGCGCCAGGCCGGGGAGCCGTACCGGGTACGCGCCGGGGCGGTCGTCCTGGCCACGGGCGGCTGCGCGTTCCTCAGCGGCGCGCTCGGCTGCAACGTCAACACCGGCGACGGAGCGCTGTTCGCCGCCGAGACGGGCGCGGAGCTGTCCGGAATGGAGTTCTCCAACGCCTACGGCATCGCGCCCGAGGGGACCTCCGTCACCAAGACGGCCTTCTACTCCTTCGCGACCTTCTACCACGAGGACGGCACGGTCCTGGAGGGCGCGGCCAGCCAGGGCGGCCGGTCCGTGATCGCGAAGGCACTGCTCAGCGAGAAGGTGTACTGCCGCCTGGACCGGGCCGACGCCGCGGCCCGGAAGGCGATGCGACTGGCCCAGCCGAACTTCTTCCTCACGTTCGACCGGCTCGGCATCGACCCGTTCACCCAGCTCTTCTCCGTCACGCTCCTCGCCGAGGGCACCGTGCGCGGTACCGGCGGGATCCGCGTCACGGGCGACGACTGCTCCACCACCGTCCCCGGGCTGTACGCGGCCGGCGACGCGGCGACCCGCGAGCTGATCTGCGGCGGCTTCACGGGCGGCGGCAGCCACAACGCCGCCTGGGCCATCGCCTCCGGCACCTGGGCGGGCCGGGGCGCGTCCCGCCATGCCCGCACCCTCGGCGGCCGTGCCGGTACCAGGCGCCTGGTGGCAGCGGGCGGAGCGGGGCTCCGGCCCACCGGGACTCCGGGTCCGGCCGACGGGTTCCGTGCGATCGTCGCCGCGGTCCAGGGCGAGGTGCTCCCGTACGAGAAGAACTATCTGCGCCACGGCGACCGGCTCACCGCCTCGATGAGGGTGCTCGACAGTGTGTGGGAGGAGTCGCGTGCGGCTCTGCACGCCGGGGGCGGGGACACCGTCCGGGCCAGGCAGGCAGCGGCCATGGCGGCTCATGCCCGCTGGATGTACGCCTCGGCGCTGGCGCGCACGGAATCCCGCGGCATGGCAAGACGGCTCGACCACCCGGCGCAGGACCCGGAGCAGCATCACCGCATCGTCACGGGTGGCCTCGACCGGGTGTGGACCCGCATCGAGCCCCTGCCGGCCGCACCGGCTGCACCGCTGGGGGTGGCCTCGTGATCGAACTGGTCTCGGCGGAGCGCTGCATCACCTGCGACAAGTGCATCAAGGTCTGCCCGACCAACGTCTTCGACCGCGGTGAGGACGGCATCCCGGTGCTCGCCCGCCGCGACGACTGCCAGACCTGCTTCCAGTGCGAGGCGAACTGCCCGGCCGACGCGCTGTACGTGGCCCCCCTGACCAGCCCGCTGGCCGACGACTCCGCCGCGCGGGACGAGGAGAGCCTGGACCGCACCGGCCTGCTCGGCAGCTACCGCCGGCACATCGGCTGGGGGCAGGGCCGCACGCCCGGCGCGCTCCGGGCTGTCGGCCCTTCCCTCGGGCCTCCCGGGTCCAAGGGAACTTCTCCGCCCATCACTTCCTGACGACCGCCCGCTGATGACCTCTCCCTGGTCACTTCCCGAAAGGAACACCCACTCATGACCACCAGCACCGGCTTCGACATCCGCAGGATCGGCGGCCGCATCGGCGCCGAGATCCTCGGCGTGGACCTCTCCGGCGACCTCGACCCCGCCCTCGTCACCGAGATCAACTCCGCCCTCCTGGAGCACAAGGCACTCGTCTTCCGCGACCAGAACCTCGACGACGCGGGCCAGCTCCGCTTCGCCTCCCTCTTCGGCGAGCTCACCACCGCACACCCCACCGTGCCCTCCGTCGAGGGCCGGCCCCAGATCCTGCCCGTCGACGGCGACGAAGGCATCCGCGCCAACCACTGGCACACGGACGTCACCTTCGTCCGCACACCGCCCAAGGCCTCCACCCTGCGCAGCATCGTCGTCCCGCCCTACGGCGGCAACACCCTCATCGCCAACTCGGCCGCCGCCTACCGGGATCTGCCCGAGCCGCTGCGCGAGCTGGCCGACAAGCTGTGGGCCGTCCACACCAACGACTACGACTACGCCGCCCCGAAGAACGACAAGGCCGCCGAACACCGCAAGCGGTTCGTCTCCCGCAAGTACCGCACCGCCCACCCCGTCGTCCGCGTCCACCCCGAGACCGGCGAACGCGGCCTGTTCATCGGCGGCTTCGCCCAGAGCATCGTCGGACTCGGCCCCTCCGACTCCCGCGACCTGCTGCGCCTCTTCCAGGCCTACGTCACCCGCCCCGAGAACATCGTGCGCGTCACCTGGACACCCGGCGACCTCGTCCTCTTCGACAACCGCATCACCCAGCACTACGCCCCCGACGACTACGGCGACCTCCCCCGCCTCCTCCATCGCGTCACCGTCGCGGGGGATGTCCCCGCCGGCATCGACGGCACCCTCAGTCACGTCGTCGAGGGAGACGACGCCTCCCACTACACACCCACGGTGGCCCAAAGGTGAGTGGCGATATGCCTGATCTTCGAGGCCGCCCCTAACGCCGCCGGCTTCCGATGGTGACGATGCCCTTCGTTCTGGCGCCGGTCTTGTTGTCGTAGAGGACATCGCCGGTGGACTTCTTCCAGATCTTGATGCGGAAGGTGTCCGGGCCGTCGGTGGCGGTGATTCTGAAGGCGTAGCCGCCCTTGCCGTCCACCGTGCCGGTGCCCTGGTAGACGGCCTGGGAGTCGTGCACCACGAGCCAGTCGGAGCCCGTCGAGCGGAAGGTGAGCCGGGCCGGGCCGAAGACGAACGTGGCCTTGCCGGTGGGGGCGGCGGCTCCCTTCCGGTACTCGGCGCCCAGGGTGAAGGCCGCCTTTCCGGTCAGTCCCGGCCTGGCCGGAACGGCACCGGCCGGAGAGGTGATCGTGCCGACGCCGGCCGCGGGTCCGGCGGCACGGTCGTAGACGATCAGCTCCGCGAGCGTGGTGGTGTCCGTGCCCTCGTCGTCGTCGGTGACCGTGAGGACCGGTCGGTGGATGCCCGCGTCGTCGTAGACGTGTGCGGCGCGGCAGCCGGAGTCGGTGACCGTGCCGGTCGTCGGCCGGCTGCCGTCCTTCCAGTCGACCGTGCAGCTGTGGCGGTCGGCCGTGCCCGGGTCGTCGAAGGAGGCCGTGACCACGGCGGGCTTGCCCGCCGGGAGGGGCGAGCCGGGGCCCTGGGCGGAGGTGATCGTCGGGGCGGCGTTGGAGACCTTGACGGTCGCCGTGTCGGTGCCGCGTCCGCCGGCCAGGGTGACCTCGAAGGTGCCGTCGTCGGTGCAGGTGAGGGTCGTGCGGGCTGCCGCGGGGTCCTTGACGGCGCACGGGGCGCCCTCCTGGACGGTCCACTTGGGGGCGCCGGCCCCGGAGACGGTGCCGGCGAGCTGGATCGCCTCGCCCTCGGCCCCGGTGGCGTCCGGCCCGGCGTGGACAACGGTGACCGGGTCGATGCCGCCGAGGGTCGGGACGACCTTCTTGATCAGGCCGTCGGAGTCGAACTCCAGCTTGTCGATGGTGGTTTCGCGGTGTGTGCCGTCACCCCCGGGGATGGCGAAGCGGTGGTAGGCGATGTACCAGTCGTCGGTGTTCGGGACGTGCACGACGGAGTGGTGGCCCGGGCCCTTGATGCCGAGGGACAGGTCCTTCTCCAGGATCACGCCCTGCTTGGTCCACGGGCCGGTGGGCGAGGGGCCGGTCGCGTAGGCGACGCGGTAGTTCTCGTCCCGGGTGTCGTTCTCCGACCACATGAAGTAGTAGGTGCCCTTGCGCTTGATGACGAAGGTGCCCTCGTTGTAGCCGCTGGGGGTGATGTCCTTGACCTGCGAGGTGTCGATGGAGGTCATGTCGTCGCCCAGCGGGACGACATAGGCGCGGCCGTTGCCCCAGTAGAGGTACTTCCTGCCGTCGTCGTCGGTGAGGACCGCCGGGTCGATCATCTGGCCGCGGAAGTCACCGGCCTTCAGCAGCGGCTTGCCCAGGGCGTCCTTGAACGGCCCGGTGGGCGAGTCGGACACCGCGACGCCGATGTTGGCGTCGGCGCAGAAGTAGAAGTAGTACTTGCCGTCCTTCTCGGTCATCGCCGGTGCCCAGGCCCGGCTGTCCGCCCAACTGACGTCCGGCCCCAGGTCGAGGATGACGCCGTGGTCCTTCCAGTGGACCAGGTCCGTGGAGGAGTAGGCCTTGAACTGTGTGCCGCTCCAGCCCTCGAAGCCGTCGGTCGTCGGATAGATGTAGAAGGTGTCGCCGAAGCGCTCGATGTTCGGGTCGGCGTTCAGACCCGGCAGGACCGGGGTCTTCATGATCAGCGCCGAGACCTTCCAGGTGCGCTTCTTGCCGTCCGACCCGGTGACCTCGTACGTCACCGGTTTGGTGAAGTCGCGCACGCTGCCGGAGGCGGGGCTGATCGTGGCGCCCTCGGCGAGCGTGAACTCCGGTGCCAGCGCGGTGAGATCGGTGCCCGCCTTCATCGGCAGGGTGATCGTGCCGGCCGCGTTGTCGACGAGCGCGTCGACCTTGAGCGCCGGGTGCGTCACCTTGGCGATGCCCGTGGTGTTGCCGCTGAGTTCCATGACCTCGGTGCCGGTGAGGGCACGGTCGTAGACGCGGAAGTCGTCGACCTCACCGCCGAAGTACGGGTCGGCCGCGTAGAGGGACCGGCCGATGTAGCCGCTGTAGTCCTTGGCCGCGCTGTACAGCTCGGACGGCTTGATGGTGGTCGTGGTGCGGGCCGCCTCGATGCCGTCGGCGTAGAGGACCATCGTGCCGGTGGCACCGTCGAGCGTCACCGTGACGTGCCGCCACTGGCCGGGGGTGAGCTGCGAGCCGGCCGTGAGCTTCGACTCCGCCGACCAACTCGCCTTGGTGATGGCCGAGTAGAGGCTGGAGCCGCCGTTGGACGGGGTGGCGAACAGGTACTTGTCACTGTCGGGGCCGAGCCCGAACAGCCACTGGAAGCTGCTGCCGCCCTTCCACTTGGCGTACGTCGACACGGTCACGCTGTCGGCGTTCTTCAGGACACCGTTCGGGATCTTCACGTACGGCGAGGTCGACGAGTCGCCGGACATCTTGAACGAGCCGCCCTCGACACCGGTGCCGAAGTCGGGTGTGCGGACGTAGGTGCCGTGGTAGCCGTGCCCGCTGGAGTCACGGGCGATGCTGCCGCCCGTCTCGTCGAAGTCGTAGTGCAGGAGCAAGCCGGCCGGGACGTCCGGCCCCTCCTCGGACACGGTCACCTCGGCCCGGACCGGGATCGCGGCGCCGTCCGGCAGACTGCCGGTCACGGTGAAGGTGCCGGCCTGGGCGTACTTCGACGCCGGTACGTCCTCCCAGGTGACCGTGACGGGACGCTTGACGCCGTCGGCGTACTCGGCGATCACCGTCGCCGGCAGGACCGGGGCGTCGCCGACCCGGGTCTTGACCGACACGTCCTCGACGCTCTTCACGATCTGGTCCGGCTGGTAGGCGCGCAGCAGCCGGTCGTACTCGGACTGCGTGACCGGCAGCACGGTGCCGTGGCGGGGCTTGGCCGACAGGTCGTAGCCGGTGGAGGGGGTCCAGGTGCCGGAGTCGAGGTCGGTCGTCTCGAACGGGATGTAGCCGCGGCCGCCGAACTCGTCGAGGAACGCGTACCACTTCTCCTCGGTGTTGGACTTGAACACCAGCGGTCCCTCGGCGGCGTTCATCGCGCCCTTGCCGATGCCCTCGGCGACCGGGGTCCAGGACGGGTTCAGGATCGAGTCGCTCTTCTCCTCGAAGATGAACTTGCTGTTGGGGGTGGAGGAGGTGTTGTTCCGCTCGTCCTTGGACAGGCGGTAGTACGTGTCGTCGTGCCGGATCATCGTGGAGTCGATGACCGAGTAGCCGCGGTCGATCCAGACCTTGGGCTCACTGAAGGTGTAGAAGTCGCGGGTGGTCGCGTACATCATGCGGTTGTACGTGTCGCCGGAGTGGTCGGCGTTGTCGTACAGCTTCGACGCCCAGAAGACGACGTACTCGCCGCGCTCGGCGTCGTAGAACGCCTCCGGCGCCCAGGTGTTGCCGGCGCTGTCGGGTGAGACCCTGACCAGGCGCTGGTTCGTCCAGTGCACCAGGTCGGTGGACTCCCAGACCATGATGGACTTGCTGCCGGTGCGCTGGGAGGCGTCCCAGTCGCCGTTGCCGTAGATCCTGAGGTCGGTGGCGATCTGGTAGAACTTGTCGCCCTCCGGGGAGCGGATGATGAACGGGTCGCGCAGGCCCTTCTCGCCGAGCGTGGAGGTGAGGACCGGCTTGCCGTCGTTCAGCTCACGCCAGTGCAGCGGGTCGTTGCCCTTGCTGAGGGCGGCGTAGAGCTGTTCGCCGTCGGAGGTGCCCTCGCCGGTGAAGTAGCTGAACATGTAGCCCTTGAGGGCCGCTTCGGCGGGCAGTTCGGGCACCTTGGCCGTCATGACGCGGGTGGCCTCGGCCTCGCCCTTGGTGACGGTGGCGGTCAGCTCGACGGTGGTGGCGCCGTCGCCGTGCGCGGGACGGTGGACCTCGCCGCCGGCGGAGACGACGTCCGGCTTCGCGGAGGACCAGGTGACGGCCGTGCCGTACTTGCCGCTCTCGGGCAGGGTGAGGTTGCCGCGCGCGTCGTCGAGGTTGTGGACCGTGAGCGCCTCGGCGGCCTCCCGGGCGGCGGCGTCGTCGCCGAGTGCGGGCCGGACCGTGATGTCGAAGGTCTTGGTGCCGGTCACGGTGCCCTTCTTCAGGGTCGCCGTGAGCGTGGCGCGCCCGTCCGGTGAACCGGCCTCGGGGCGGGTCACCTTGCCGGTGTCCGACACCACGGACGGGTTGTCGCTGTCCCAACTGATGGAGGAGCCACCTGCCGAGCCGGTCCTGGGCAGGTCCAGGTCGGAGGTGACGCCGCTGGTGTCACCGAGGCTGAGGGCGTCCTTGTCGTCGGCGACGCCCTGGGTGGCGACGGGGAGGGAGAGCTGCTCGACCTCCGAGCCGTCCAATGCCCGGTCGTACACACGGAAGTCGCGTATCCGGCCCTTGAAGAGCTTGTCGCCGTCGTAGACGGACTTGCCGATGTAGTTGGCCTTGGTGGTGCCGGAGCCGATGGCGCCGGGCGTGGTGGTGACCGAGGTGTTGCGGCCGACCTCGACGCCGTCCTCGTAGAGCACGCCCGTGGAGCCGGTCTGGGCGTAGGTGATGTGCTTCCACACGCCGCGGGTGAGGTTGTGGGAGTCGGACGGCTTGGTGGTCTGCTCGGTAGACCAGTTGCCCGTCGCGACGGAGGTGCGGAAGGAGTTGCCGGTGGTGAACAGGTAGCCGTCGCCGGTGCCCGCGCTGGTGTTGCCGAAGCCGTAGAGGAAGTAGGGCGTGCTCTGGGCGGAGTCGATCAGTACGTCCATGGAGACGGTGATCGCGTCCATGCCCTGCATGACGTCGTCCGGCGCCTTGATGTAGGTGTCCGAACCGTTGAAGGCGAGCCCCTGGCCGGATGCCGACCAGTCGGCGGTGCCGCTGACCGTGCCGTTCCGGCCGTTGCCGGAGGCGTCCGTCACGGTGCCGCCGGAGCCTGCGTCGAGCTTGTACCACAAGGCCAGGCCGTCGGTGATGTCCACGGCTTCGGCCGCCGGTGCCGCCGGTTCCGCTTGCGCGGGAGCGGTGGGTCCGGCGAGGGTGAACAGCATCGACGCGGCGGTCAGTCCGGCGAGCCGGCCCGCCCAACGTCTCGCGCGGCTGTGCGGTCGTGCGCATCGTGCGACGTGCGTCATGTCGAGGTTCCCTGCTGAGGCATGGCTGATGACGGGCAAGGCGGAACGCAGAACGAGGAGCCGACGAAGCGACGGCAAGCTCTTGCCGTGGGCCTGCCGTTACACGCAGGTAACGTGTGTTGCGAGAGTCTCAGCCGACGCCCAGGGCAGCGTCAATAGGTTTCGAACAATGTCCGACAGGTCGAACGCATCCGTCCCTCCCACGGTGGCGCTAGAACATGGTGTTGTCGTTCCTGGAGGTGGGCGGGATGACCTGGAGGACGTCCCAGTGTTCGACGATCTTGCCGCCCGCGTCGAAGCGGAAGATGTCGATGCCCGCGTACTCCTCTTCGGGCCAGATCTGGTGGCAGTGCAGGACGACGTGGTCGCCTTCGGCGAAGGCGCGCTTGAACGCGCTTGCCGGGATACTCTGCCGCCACGCGTTGGCCGTGGCCTTGTTCCTCTCCGGGTCGCTCATGGTTCCTCCGTAGGGTCGGGCGCCGGGTGCGGCGGCCGCGGTCCGTGGAAGGGAATCCCGATCGCCGCTTCGTCAAAGCCGTCTCGACCGCGATGACAGCGTCTGGTTCAATGTCGATCATGTTCGACCGGCAAGAGCTCACACAGCGACGTCACGTCGATCTGTCGCGTGTCTCGAGTGCCGTCTGTCGCTGCGCCGCCGCGTAGGTCGCGCGTCGCCTTCCTGACAGGCCCGAAGGGCTGAGCACCGCCCTCTCCCCAGGCCCGGCCGCGCCCATCTCCGCGCTCTCCCCCTTCAGTTTGCGGCTCTACGCCGTGCCGTCTTCCGCCCCCGCGCGCTCGCCGACACGCGCCCCGCCCCCGGAGGCCTCTCCATGCCCTCTCGCGTTCCTACGCACGCCCTCTCCGTGGCACCGCCCGAGCTCCTCGACCGCATCCGCGCCGACGCCGCAGCGCTGGAGGCGGCGCGAGAACTCCCCTACAAGAGCGTCGACTTGGTTCGCGACAGCGGGCTCGGCGCGTTGCGGGTGCCCCGGGAGCACGGTGGCGCGGGCGGGACGCTCGTCGACCTGTTCCGCCTCGTCATCGATCTGGCCGAGGCCGATTCGAACGTGGCGCAGGCGTTGCGCCCGCACTTCGGTTTCGTGGAACTGCTCCTCAGCCAGGGCACCACTGACGAGCGTGCCCGCTGGTATCCGGCGGTCGTCGCCGGTGAGCTGTTCGGCAACGCGGCGTCCGAGCGCGGCACCGCGCACCCCGGCGAGATTCGCACCCGTATTGCACGGGACGGCGCGGCGTTCCGCGTGGACGGCACGAAGTTCTACTCGACCGGCGCGCTCTTCGCCGACCACGTCGTCGTGATCGCGCTCGACGACGAGGACCGTCGCGTCCGGGTCGTGCTGCCGCGCTCGCGCGAGGGCGTCGAGCTGGTCGACGACTGGGACGCGCTCGGCCAGCGCACCACCGCCTCCGGTACGACGCGCCTGCGACAGGTGGTCGCGTACGACGACGAGGTGGCGGTCGACGCGACCGGCCGGCGGCGTCGGACCCATCTGGGCCCGTACTACCAGCTGTTCCTGGCCGCCGTGCACGCCGGCATCGCCAAGGCGGCCTTGGCGGACGCGGTGACGTACGCCCGCGAGAAGGCGCGAGCCGTGCAACACGCGGGAGTCGAAAGCGCCGTTGACGATCCGCTGGTGCAGCTCGCCGTCGGCGACATCGCGGCCGGGGCGCTGGCCGCCGAGGCGGTGGTGCTGCACGCCGCCGGCGTGATCGACGCGGCGCTCGCGGTCCCTTCCGACGACGGCATCACCGGCGCCCCGGACGCCCTGCACGCGGCGGCCGCCACGGTCGCGCAGGCCCAGGTGACCGCCGCCCGGGCCGCGTTGAGCGCGGGTGAGCGCCTCTACGACGTCGGCGGGGCTTCGGCCACGCTCCGCGAGCACCACCTCGACCGGCACTGGCGCAACGCCCGCACCGTCGCCTCCCACAACCCGATCGCGCACAAGTCGCGGGTGTCCGGCGACTGGCTGCTCAACGGCACCCCGCCCCCGCTCAACGGCTTCTTCTGACCCTCGGAGTCCCCGTGAAACCGCCCTCCCGTCTCCTCCTCGCCCTCCCGCTGCTGCTCCTTGCCACCGCCTGCGGGACCGGCGAAGCCGCCACGTCCGTCACCGCGCGACCAGCCCCGGGCGGCACCCTCACCTATGCCACCGACCGCGAACCCACCTGCCTGGACCCGCATGTGGCCGGCGACATGCCGCAGGCGTACGTGGCCCAGCAGGTCCTGGACTCGCTCGTCGCGCTCGACGCCGAGGGCAGGGCCCGGCCGTGGCTGGCCACGTCCTGGGACATCGCGAAGGACGGCCGGACCTACACCTTCCACCTTCGGCGCGATGTCCGATTCACCGACGGCACCCGTTTCGACGCGGCGGCCGTCAAGGCCAACTTCGACCACATGGTCGACCCCGACACCCAGTCCGGTACGGCGGGCGGCTATCTCGCTCCCTACCAGCGGACCGACGTGGTCGACGAGTTCACCGCGCGCGTCCGTCTGGACCGCCCGTACTCGCCGTTCCTGAACATGCTCGCGCAGGCGTTCCTCGGCATCCAGTCGCCGAAGGCCCTCGCCCGGAGCAAGGAGGCGAACTGCGCGGCGCCCGTCGGCACCGGCCCGTTCATCGTGCGGAAGTGGAACCGGCAGTCGGACGTCGTCCTGGTTCGCAATCCGCGGTACAACTCACCGCCGCCGTACGCGAAGCACTCCGGGCCGGCGTACGCGGACAAGGTGATCTGGCGGTTCATCCCGGAGCCGGCGACACGGTTCGCCGCCGTGCAGTCGGGGCAGGTCGACGTGATCGACGCGCTGCCGCCGGAGGACCAGCGGACCGCCGAACACGACGACCGTCTGAAGGTCGTCGTGCGCGACCGCCCGGGCAATCCGACGAACCTCGCCCTGAACACCTCCCGCGTGCCCTTCGACGACCTGCGCGTCCGCAAGGCGTTCCTGTACTCGGCGGATGTCGCCGACGGTCTCAAGAGCGTGTTCTTCGGCCAGTACCGGCGGGCGGGCGGCCCGCTCAGCTATGTGACACCTCACTACTCGGACGCGTACGAGAACGCCTGGCCCTACGACCCGGGCAAGGCCAACGCCCTGTTGGACCAGGCGGGCTGGCGCAAGCGCGACAGCGACGGCTACCGCGTCAGGAACGGCGTACGCCTCACCGCCGAGGTACTCCTCAAGTCGGACATCACACCGAACCAGCTGGCCCTGATGGAGCAGATCCAGGCCACCGCCAAGGACGCCGGCTTCCAGCTGAAGCTGCTGCGACTGGACGCCGCGAGCGTCAACAGCCGTTATCAGGCGGGGAAGTACGACCTGCGCGACGGCTACTGGAACACCAACACGCCCGATGTGCTGCACACCGTCTTCGGCAGCGAGTACGCCGTGAAGAACGGTATCCACTCCAACGCGACGTACGCGAAGGACCCTGCCCTCGACAAGCTGTTCCGGGCCGCTCAGGCGACCACGGACCCGGCCGAGCAGCAACGGCTCTACGGCGAGGCGCAGCGGCTGATCTCCGCGGGTGCCTACCAGCTGACCCTCTACCCGCAGACGACCCGCCTCGCCGCGCACAACGGCTCGGTGCGCGGCGCCGTCCTCGAACCGGCCCTGTCCCTGCCCTACCTCTACGACGCATGGGTGAGCTCCCGATGACGACACCTCCCCTGTACCGCCGGGTCCTGGTCCGCGTGGCGGGCGCCGCACTCGTCCTGTGGGCGGCGGCCACGGTCACGTTCCTCGCGCTGCATCTGGTGCCGGGCGACCCGGTGCTCGTGCTCCTCGGCGGCGGCTCCGGAGCCAATCCGACACCGGAGACGATCGCCGCGACACGCCACGCGTACGGCCTCGACCAGCCGCTGTACGTCCAGTACGCGCAGCATCTCGGGCGGCTGCTCACCGGCGACCTGGGTGTGTCGACCTCCTTGAAGGAGTCGGTGGGGACGGTCATCACCGAGCAGTTGCCGTCGACGCTCCAGCTCACCGCCCTGGCACTGCTGTTCGCATGGTTGATCGGCACGGCCGTGGTCCTCCTGTCGACCGGCGAGGGGGCCGTCGGCCGGGCCCTCGGCTCGGGTCTGGAGACGGTAGCGGCGGGGCTTCCGCACTTCTGGCTGGGGGTCGTGCTGCTGTATGTGTTCGCGTTCCGTCTGGGCTGGTTCCCGGTCGCGGGCGGCACCGGGTTCACCGGCCTGGTGCTGCCCGCGCTGACCCTGGCCGTGCCGCTTGCCGGGTATCTCGGGCAGGTGACGCGGGTCGCGCTCCTCACCGCCCTCGACCAGCCGTTCGTCACGTCGGCACGGCTGCGCGGCATGAGCGCGGGGGCCGTGCGCGCCCGGCGTGCCCTGCGCCACGCGCTGCTGCCGCCGCTCACCCTGTCCGGCTGGGCGGTCGGCGCGCTGTTCTCCAGCGAGGTCGTCGTGGAGGCGGTGTTCGCGCGCCAGGGCGTCGGCCGGGCGCTCCTGAACGCCGTGATCGCCCGTGACCTGCCGCTCGTCACCGGGATCGTGCTGCTCATCGCCACGGTGTACGTCCTCGTCAACCTCGCCGTCGACCTGCTGTACGCGGTGGTCGACCCGCGCGTCCGCACCCCCCGGGAGATCTGACCGTGACCGCCCTGACCACGTCCCTGGCCCCGGCTCGTACCCGGCCGCGGGTGCGCCCCGGACTGTTCGCCGCCGGCCTCTTTCTCACCCTGGTCGTCGTCGCCGCGCTCGTCCCGGGCCTGCTCACGTCGTACGCGCCGGACGCGATCAAGCCCGCCGACTTCTTCCGGTCCCCCTCCGCCGAGCACTGGTTCGGCACGGACCAGAACGGCCGCGACGTGTACACGCGCGTCGTGTACGGCGCGGGGCAGTCCCTTCTCATCGGCCTCGGCGCCACCGCGATCTCCCTGAGCCTCGGCATCACGCTCGGCCTGGGCGCGGCGCTCGGCGGGCGCCGGGTGGACTTCGCCGTCGGCCGCGTCCTCGAAGTCCTCTTCGCCTTCCCGGGGCTGCTGCTCGCGCTGCTCTTCATCGCCGTGTTCGGCACGGGCGCGGTGACGGCGGCGATCGCGGTCGGGATCGGCGAGGCCGCCGGGTACGCGCGGCTCATCCGCTCGCAGGCCACCACCGTCGTCCGCTCCGGCTACGTCGAGGCGGCGCGCGGCCTCGGGCACTCCCCCGCGCGCGTCGTGCGGCGCACGGTCCTGCCCAACGTGCTGCGTCCGCTGGCCGCCCTCGCGACCCTCGGCATCGGTCAGTCCGTGGTGTGGGCGTCGTCGCTGTCGTTCCTGGGCCTCGGCGCGCAGCCGCCGGCGGCGGAGTGGGGCGCGATGCTCGCGGACGGCCGCACCTTCCTCCAGTACGCCTGGTGGACGTCGTTCTTCCCGGGCCTGTTCATCGTCCTGACCACCTTGTCCACGACCGTTCTCGGCCGCCGTCTGCAGGCGTGGCTCGACGGGAGGAGCAACTGATGGCTTCCAACGCCCCAGACAACGATGACGCGTTGATATCCGCGCGGAACCTGACCGTGGGCTTCGGCGGCCGCGAGGTCGTGCGGGGTGTCTCCCTCACCGTGCGGCGCGGCGAGACCGTCGCCCTGGTCGGCGAGTCCGGCTCCGGCAAGAGCGTCACGGCTCGCACTCTGGTCGGCCTGACCGGCGCCGGTGCGCGGGTGACGGCGGACGGGCTGACCTGGCAGGGCGAGGACGTACGCGGATGGGGTGAGCGGCGGTGGCGCCGGGTGCGCGGCCGGGGCATCGGCTTTGTGCTCCAGGACGCGCTCGTCTCGCTCGACCCGCTGCGCCCGGTCGGCAAGGAGATCGAGGATGCCCTGCGGCTGCACGGCTACGGCGACCGGGCCACGCGGCGCGCCCGTGTCCTCGACGTCATGGCGCAGGTCGGCCTCCCGGATCCCGAGCTACGTGCCGCCCAGCGTCCGCACGAGCTGTCCGGCGGGCTGCGCCAGCGCGCCCTGATCGCCGCCGCGCTCGCGCTCGACCCCCCGCTGCTCATCGCGGACGAGCCGACGACGGCCCTGGACGCGACGGTGCAGGCCCAGATCCTCGACCTCCTGGCGGCGGCCCGCAGCCGGGAGCGCGGTCTGCTCTTCATCACCCACGACCTGGGGGTCGTACGACGGCTCGCGGACCGGGTGGCGGTGATGCGAGGCGGTGAGATCGTCGAGGAGGGAGAGGCGGGCGCCGTGCTGGAAAATCCGCGACACCCGTACACGAGGACCCTGCTGGCCGCGGACCCGGCCCGTCATCCCAAGGGCACGCGCCTCACGCCGGGGCCCGCCACCGCCCCACGCCGGACCGGCGATTGCCCCGAGGGGAACGTGCTCGCGGCCGAGGGGATCCACAAGGCCTTCGGCGGCCGGGACGCCGTGCGCGATGTGTCGTTCACGCTCGCGGCCGGCCGCACCCTGGGCATCGTGGGCGAGTCGGGCTCCGGCAAGTCGACGACGGCCCGGATCGCGCTCGGCCTGACCGGCCCCGACGCGGGCACGGTCACCCTGCACGGTGAACCGTGGAGCGAGCTGACGGAGCGGGAGCGGCGGCCGTGCCGGCACGGCATCCAGCTCGTGCACCAGGATGCGCTCTCCGCGTTCGACCCGCGCTGGACCGTGCGCCGCTCGCTGATCGACGCCGTACGACTGCGACGCGCCGGACACCCGGTGGCGACGGCCGACGAGGCCGCACACCGGGTGACCGAGCTCGCCGCACAGGTCGGCCTCCCCGAGGACACCCTCGACCGGCATCCGCTCTCCCTCTCCGGAGGCCAGCGGCAACGAGCCGCGCTGGCACGGGCGTTGGCCCCGTGCCCGACCGTCCTGGTCCTCGACGAGCCGGTGTCCGCGCTCGACGTCTCCGTGCAGGCCCAGGTCCTCGACCTGCTCGCCGAACTGCAGGAGTCCCTCGGGCTGGCCTACCTGTTCATCTCGCACGATCTCGGCGTCGTACGGCATGTCAGCGACGACGTCCTCGTGATGAAGGACGGCCGGGTCGTGGAGTCGGGGCCCGCCGAGGACCTGTTCTCCGCACCTCGACACGCCTACACCCGCGCCCTGCTGGATGCCGTGCGTCCGCACCCCGCCGCCACCGCCGGAGCCCCCCGATGACCGACACCTCCGCACCCCGTCCGCTGCGCTTCAACGCCTTCGCCATGAACTGCGTCTCGCACATCAACCACGGCCAGTGGGTGCGCGACGACACCAGCCAGACCTCGTACACCGATCTGGAGACATGGACGGAGCTCGCGCGGACCCTGGAGCGCGGGTACTTCGACGCGCTCTTCCTCGCCGATGTCATCGGGACGTACGACACCTACCGCGCCTCCCGCGACACCGCGGTGCGCGAAGGGCTCCAGATCCCGGTCAACGACCCTTCGTTGCTGGTCGCCGCCCTCGCACACGCCACCGAACATCTGGGCCTCGCCTTCACCCAGTCGGTGCTCCAGGAACCCCCGTACAACTTCGCGCGGCGCCTCACCACGCTCGACCACCTCACCAAGGGCCGCGTCGCGTGGAACATCGTCACGTCGTATCTGGAGTCGGCGGCGCGGGGGCTCGGCCTGGACGGGCTTCCGCTCCACGACGAGCGGTACGAGCGGGCCGAGGAGTACACGGATGTGCTCTACCAGCTCCTGGAGGGGAGTTGGGAGGAGAACGCCGTCCTGCGTGACCGCGAGCGACGTATCTACGCGGACCCGGCCCGTATTCACGACGTCCGCCACGAAGGCCGCTTCTACCGTGTGAACGGCCCTCATCTGTCGGAGCCTTCCCCGCAGCGCACGCCGATCCTCTTCCAGGCCGGATCGTCCGAGCGGGGACGGGAGTTCGCGGCCCGGAACGCGGAGGCCGTGTTCCTCGGGGCCGTGTCACCGGAGGGCGCCCGGGCCCAGGTCGAGGACGTCCGGGCGCGGGCGATGGCGTACGGCAGGGACGGCGGCGACATCCTCTTCTTCCAGGGGCTGACCCTGATCGTGGGCAGCACCGAGGAGGAGGCGGAGCGCAAGCTCGCCGACTACCGGGAACACACGAGCCTCGAGGGCTTCGCCGCGCACCTGTCGGGATCACTGCAACTCGACCTGTCGCAGGTCGACTTCGACGCTCCGGTCGGCGAGATCGACACCAACGGCGTGCAGGGCTTCGTGCGCTCGCTGGTGGAGGGGGCGCCGGACAGGACGTGGACGTTCGGCGAGGTGCTGCGGGCGCGCGCCTGGACGCGGCCGGTCGCCGGGGTGCCGGAGCGGATCGCCGACGAGCTGGAGCGCTGGCGGGACGCCGGCGTCGACGGGATCAACCTCGCCTACGTCACCAGCCCCGGCACCTTCACGGACTTCGCCGACCATCTGGCTCCGGTGCTGCAGAAGCGGGGCCTGCTGAAGACGGCGTACGAGCAGGGCACGCTGCGCCAGAAGCTGTTCGGCCACGGCGACCGCCTGCCCGCTTCCCACCCGGCGGCCCGCCACCGCCGCGCTTCGACTCCGTCAGTCACTGCCGACTAGGAGTCCGAGATCGAGGACGCCGCTCTCGACCTGCGACGACTGGGCGGCGCGATACGAACCGGGCCAGGAGTCCGCCCTCGCCGAGACGTACCGCACGACCTGCGCGCGCCTGCGGGAACTCGTCGCGGACTACTGACCGCGCACCGCATCACACCACACCACACCACACCACACCAGGGGGAGCCTCTCCGTGCACGCCCTCGTCCTCCTGCGAGGCGACGGCCGCTTCGCATGCCCCATGGAAGATGGGTGCGGGACCTCCTGGTGGGGTCCCGCCGAGGCCTCCCCAGAGTTAGCCCGTGACCGGGGACTCCGCGGTGCAACCACCCGCGGTCACCAGGCCCTTGGAGCTCTGCTCCTCGATCACCTTGCCCTCGTAGGTGATCTTGCACGCGACCTGGGCGCCTTCGGGATCCGCTGCGACCGGCATGACCGCCGCTGGCATGATGCCGCGCAGCTTGACCGTCTTCGTCCAGGGCAGCTCGGGCTTCGACACCGACTCGATCTTCGGCGCCGTGGCCTTGCCACCGCCGCCGTGGAACTCGATCGAGTCCACGTTCTTCCCCGTCACCTCGTAGGTGACCTCGTACGTCTCGTCCACGGCCTTGTCGACCTGGTCGACCGCCTCGGAACAGGAACTGAGGCCGAGCGCGAGGCCGGCGACGGCGACGGAGCAGACGGCCGCGCGGATGGTGCGGTGCATTGAGATCCCCCCGGATCATGGTGGTCGAGCCCGTAGCCAATCGCAAAGAGAAAGTAAGGTCAAACCGTTATGTGACTCACGAATCGGCTTCCGGACGCGGTGTCGATTGTTCGGTCCCGCAAGGCGCGGCATGCTGCCCGAATGCCCCTGAAGACGATGCCTCCGCTCTCCCGCCGCACCCTGCTGCGCGCGCTCGGCTCCGGCGCGGTGCTCGGCGGACTCGCCGGGTGCGGTGTGCCGGCCGCGTACGTGCGCCCCGGCGACCGTGCCGCGGCCGACCTCTCCGCCACCGATCGACGGCTGATCTGGGCGAACTGGCCGTTGTACATCGACACCGACGACGAGAACCAGGCGCGGCGACCGACGCTGGAGGGCTTCGAGCGGCGCTCGGGCGTATCGGTGGACTACGTCGAGGAGATCAACGACAACGACGAGTTCTTCGGCAAGATCAGCCCTGCGCTGATGAACCATCAGCCCACCGGCCGCGATCTGATCGTCATCAGTGACTGGATGTGCGCGCGGTTCGTACGGCTCGGCTGGGTCCAGGAGATGGACCGGGCGCGGCAGCCGAACGTCACCAGGTATCTGGACCCGCAGTTGCGTTCACCGGCCTTCGATCCCGGCCGCAGGTGCACCGTGCCGTGGCAGTCCGGGATCACCGGAATCGCGTACAACCGTCGCAGGACGGGCCGGGAGATACGGCAGGTCTCCGATCTGTGGGCGAGCGACCTGAAGGGCCGGGTCACCCTGCTGTCCGGTCTGGACGAGGCGTTCGCGCTGCTGATGCAAGGCAACGGCGTCGACATCACCCGGTGGACGGCCGACGACTTCCACACGGTCTGCGACCAGGTGGAGGAGCAGGTGAGCCGGGGACAGATCCGGCGCTTCACCGGCAACGACTACATCAAGGACCTGTCGAGCGGGGATGTACTGGCCTGTCAGGCGTACTCGGGCGATGTGATCCAGCTCCAGGCGGACGACCCGGACATCGAGTTCGTCGTCCCCGAAGGCGGCGCCGAGCTGTGGGCCGAGTCGCTGATGGTGCCCAACCTCGCCCGCCACAAGGCGAATGCCGAGCGGCTGATCGACTACTACTACGACCCCGGGGTCGCCGCCGAACTCGCCGCCTGGGTCAACTACGTCTGCCCGGTCCCGGCCGCCCAGGACGTCCTCGCCTCCGCCGAGGACAAGGAGACGGCCGCCCTCGCCGAGAACCCTCTGATCTTCCTGGACACGGAGCTGCGCAGCCGGCTCGCCGTCGCGCGTGACATCACATCGACGGAGCGGGTGGAGTTCGGAAAGCGGTGGAACGGGATCGCGGGGTTGTAGGGGCGGGCAGAGGGCACGGAACACCGCCGGCCGGTCTCACTCTGGTGTGATGGCTTTGAGCCAGTCCTCGACGGCGAGGACTTCCGCCCACTGCGGGAACAACTTCTCAGTGAGCATCGTGTGCACCTCGGGGTCGGTGTCGAGACAGGCATCCGCGAGGACGGTGAGGCCGAAGTCCAGGTCGATGGCGTGCCACAGAGTGGACAGCACCACGGCGCTGGTGGCGATGCCGGTGAGAACCAGGCTGTCGATGTCGCGAGCCCTGAGCACCAGGTCGAGGTCGCTGCCCGAGAACGCGCTCCCCCGCCTCTTGGTCACCACCACGTCGCCCTGCCGGGGCGCGACGTCGTCATGGATCTCGGTACCGGGAGCACCCTCGGTGAACAGGCCGGCCCGCAGGACATTCTCCATCACCCTGTTACGCGGGCTGACTTCCGGGTCGCCGGGCCGTAATCCCATCACCACATAGATCACGGGGATCCCGGCAGCCCTGGCACCGTCGATCGCCCTGCGCAAGCGCGGCAGATACCCAGAACCGTCATCAGCGATGGCCACGACGTCCCGCTGGACGTCCATCACCAGAAGTGCGCTGCTCGCCATGCTTGCCAATCCTCCTCCGTAGGGAAACAAGAGCAAGTCTGGTCGATGGACCGAGCCGCGGCGGAGGAACGGAGATCCTGGCAGTCACGCGGGAGCTGACCCGCGAGCCAGTTCGTAGGCGAAGTCGACCGTGGGCTGCGCCGACGGCGTCCGCCTTGGCGCGGACCACCTCGGTCCTTCCCGGTTCGGCGTCCACGGCCCAGACGTCCGCGAACCGGTCGCGCAGGGGGAAGGCGAGTCGGCCGGTGCCGCAGGCCGGCATGGCGTCCGCATCGGCGCGACGGTACAGCCAAGTCTGCTCGAAAGCGTATGGCTCGCCGAGCCTTACATGGACCTCCATTACGACTCGGGCCACTGGACGCACCGTCTCAGCGGGACATCCAGCGGTCCATCTCCCGCGCGCGGGTGTCCAACGCAGTGACGACAGCATCTGAAGCGGTCCGAGCCGGCTCCGGATCAGCTCGTGGCCGGGCCCGAGTCGCCTGTCGACAGGGCCTGTTCCGCCCAGATGGTCTTCCCGCGGCGGGCGTGGCGGGTGCCCCACCTTCGGCTGAGCTGGGCGACCAGGAGCAGGCCGCGGCCGCCTTCGTCGTAGGTGAGGGCGCGGCGGAGGTGCGGTGCCGTGCTGCTGGTGTCGGACACCTCGCAGATCAGGTGGCGGTCCAGGATCAGGCGCAGTTCGATGGGCGGCTCGGCGTAGCGGATGGCGTTGGTGATCAGTTCGCTGACGACGAGTTCGGTGACGAACGCGTCCTCCTCCAGATTCCACTCCTGCAACTGCCGGGTGACGCTGCGCCGGATCCGGGCGACCTCGGACGGTTCCGGTGGTACGTCCCAGGTGGCCACATGGCCCGAGTCCAGGGCCTTCGTCCGGGCCAGCAGCAGCGCGACGTCGTCGGCCGCGCGGTCCGGGAGCAGCGCCTGCAGCACGTCGTCGCAGGTGCTCTCCAGCGAGGATCCCGCTCGGGCCAGCGTCTTGAGCAGGTCGTCGACGCCCTGGTCGATGTCGCGCCCGCGCGCCTCGACGAGACCGTCGGTGTACAGCGCGAGCAGGCTGCCTTCGGGCAGCTCGATCTCGGTCGCCTCGAACGGCAGTCCGCCAAGACCCAGAGGCGGCCCGGCCGGAAGGTCGAGCAGAAACGGTTCACTGCCAGGGATGAGCAGCGCCGGCGCCGGATGGCCCGCGCGCGCCACGCAGCAGCGCCGGCTGACCGGGTCGTAGACGGCGTAGAGGCAGGTGGCGCCGATGTCGGCGGCGGCGCTGCCGGGCGCGTCGTCCTCGCCCTCGGCCGAGAGCCGGTCCACCAGATCGTCCAGGTGCGTCATGAGCTCGTCGGGCGGGAGGTCGACGTCCGCCAGGGTGCGCACGGTCGCCCGCAGCCGCCCCATGGAGGCCGAGGCCTGGATCCCGTGCCCTACGACATCGCCGACGACGAGGCCCACCCGGGCGCCGGAGAGCGGGATGACGTCGAACCAGTCGCCGCCCACACCGGCCTGCGCGCTGGCCGGCAGATAGCGCGAGGCGGTCTCGACCGCGGGCTGCCGGGGATTCCCCTGCGGCAGCAGACTGCTCTGCAGGGTCAGCGCCGTGGTGCGCTCCCGGGTGAAGCGGCGGGCGTTGTCGATGCTCAGCGCGGCCCGGGCGGTGATCTCCTGCCCCAGGAGCAGGTCGTCCTCCGTGAAGGGTTCCGGACTCCGGTGCCGGGTGAAGGTGGCCACGCCGAGCGTGATGCCGCGGGCCCGCATCGGCACCGCCAGGACCGAGTGGAAACGGAAACGTCGCACCCGTTCCGCCCGCTCCGGGGCCTGGCTCTCCCACTTGGCCACGCCGGCCGGGGTCACCTCGTGGATCAGGGGTTGTCCCGAGGCGAGGACCTCGGCCGCCGGTGACACATTCGGGTAGACGGCGACCGTGCCCAGTGGCACCACGGCTTCGGGGCAGCCCGGCAGTACCGACTGGTTGGCCACCCGGCGCAGCATGACCGGACTGGGCAGGGTCATGGCGCGCAGTTCCTGGTCGTCCTCGATGTCGGGGAGCAGGTCCACGGTGACGAAGTCCGCCAGCCGGCCGACGGCGACATCGGCCAGTTCCTGAGCGGTCTGTGCCAGGTCGAGGGTGGTGCCGATACGGACGCCGGCCTCGGCGACCAGGGCGAGGCGCTGCCGGGCCAGGTGCTCCTCGGTCATGTTGTGGGCGGACAGGAGGATGCCCTGGATCAGGCCGTCGGGGTCGTGCACCGGCGCCAGGGTCACCGTCCACAGGCTCTCCCGCCGGTCGCCGGAGAGTTGCAGGGCGGCCCGCAGGTGCTGTCGTTCGCCGGTCAGCAGGACCTGCCGCATCAGGTGCTCGGTGCGCTCGCTCTCCGCGTCGAGGACGATCTCCGACACCCGTAGCCCGCGCATCTCGGCCTCGGTCAGGCCCATCACGCGTTCCATGTCCGCGTTGGCCCGCAGCAGCCGCAGCCGCGTGTCGTAGAGCGCCGTGGTGCACGGGGACTGGGTGAGCGACCACCCGAGCAGACCGTCCTCGTCGATCTCGGTGCGGGAGAGGGCGAGCGGCGAGACGAGAAGCCACTCATGGCCGCTGCCGTCACCGGAGGGGTCCCGCTCACGGCGGTGGGCCAGCAGACCGACCCGGACGAGGTGGCCGTCCCGGTGGCGGAGGTCCACCGAGCCGGTCCACCGGCGTAGCCCCGTGATGGAACGCAGCGTCTCGGTGGGCGGCGCGCCGGCGAGCAGAACGGTCGCGGAGCGGCCCGTGACCTCCGGTGCCCGGTACCCGAGCAGCCGTCGTGCGCCTTCGCTCCACCCGGTCAGCCTGCCGTGTGCGTCCACGACCGCCCTGGCCGTTGCCGCCTCGCCGTCGGGCCGCACCGGCTCCGCCACCGGATCGTCCCCGGTGGTTCCCGGTTGCGTCATCGCGCCATCCCGCCCAAAGCAGCACCGGACCTTGATCGCTATGCACGGTATTGAGTGCAAACCAGGATAATTGAGTATTCATTCGTGGTCACCAGCTCAGCGGATCTCCGTGCTCACCGTCACCATGTCGATCATGTGGCTCGGGGAAGCCCTAAGGGACTGTAAGGACTTGGCTCCCGACATTGAGCGGCCCTGTTCGCGCCGTCGACTCTGTGTGCTTCCGGGCCGCAGACAAGGGAGTTCCGATGGCCACACAGACCACCGCCGAGCGTGCGCGAAAGCCGCGTAGTGGCGAACGCAGAGTCGTCAGCAACATCGTGCGCGGATCGATCGGCAATCTGATCGAGTGGTACGACTGGTACGCGTACACCGCCTTCAGCGTCTATTTCGCGTCGGTCTTCTTCCCCTCCGGCGACCAGACCGCCCAGCTGCTGAACACCGCCGCGGTGTTCGCCGTCGGCTTCCTGATGCGGCCGATCGGCGGCTGGGTCCTGGGCCGCTACGCCGACCGCCGTGGCCGCCGCGCGGCGCTGACGCTGTCGGTGACGCTGATGGCGGCCGGTTCGCTGATCGTCGCGCTGACCCCGTCGTACGGCTCGATCGGGGTGGCCGCGCCGGTCCTCCTGGTCCTGGCCCGGCTGTTGCAGGGGCTGTCGGTGGGGGGTGAGTACTCGACCTCCGCCACCTATATGTCCGAGGTGGCCACGCCCGGCCGCCGCGGCTACTACTCCAGCTTCCAGTACGTCACCCTCATCGCCGGCCAGCTGACGGCGCTCGGTCTGCAGATCGTGCTGCAGCAGGTGCTCAGCCCCGCGCAGATGGATTCCTGGGGCTGGCGGATCGCGTTCGTCGTCGGCGCCGCGGGGGCGGTGATCGTGCTGTGGCTGCGGCGCGGCATGGACGAGTCCGAGAGCTTCGAGCGCGCCGCGTCGGAAGGCGACAAGAAGCAGGACGGCCCGGCGCGCGGCAGCCTGCGGTTGCTGCTGTCCTACCCGCGCCAGTGCCTGGTCGTCGTGGGGCTGACCATGGGCGGCACGCTGTTCTTCTACACGTACACGACCTATCTGCAGAAGTTCATGGTCAACACCAGCGGCATCCCCAAGCCGACGGCCGCCTGGATCAACTTCTTCGCGCTGCTCGTGTTCGTCCTGCTCCAGCCGGTGATGGGGCTGCTCTCCGACCGGGTGGGGCGGCGTCCCCTGCTGATCGCGTTCGGGGCGCTGGGCACCGTCGTGGTGGTGCCCTCGCTCACGCTGCTGTCGCACACCAGCGACCCCGTGTACGCGTTCCTGCTGATGGTCGGGCCGCTGGCCGTCAGCTCCCTGTACACCTCGATCAGCGCGGTGGTGAAGGCGGAGCTGTTCCCGACCTCGATCCGGGCGCTCGGCGTCGGCCTGCCGTACGCGCTGACGGTGGCCGTGTTCGGCGGTACCGCCGAGTACATCGCGCTCTGGTTCAAGAAGGCCGGACACGAGAACTGGTACTTCTACTACGTGACCGCCTGCGTGCTGATCTCGCTGCTCGTCTACATTCGGATGCGCGAGACCTCCGACGCGTCGCCGCTGGACGAGGACGTTTCCCGGTCTCGCGACTGACGAGGCGGGAGAGGAGGCGACCGTGCGGGTGCTGCTGGCCGAGGACGACGACGGTGTGGCGGGCGCGCTGACCGAGGCCCTGTACGACAACGGCCACGCGCCGGCCAGGGTGAAGCGCGGCGAGGACGTCCTCGCCCGCCACCGGCAGGCGGACCTGCTGCTGCTCGACCTCGGCCTGCCCGACCTGGACGGTCTGGAGGTGCTGCGCAAGCTGCGCGCCGTCAGCCCGCTGCCGGTGGTGGTGCTCACCGCGCGGGGCGACGAACGGTCGGTGGTGCGCGGCCTGCGGCTGGGCGCCGACGACTACCTGGTCAAACCGGTCCGGCTGGCCGAGCTGCTGGCCCGCATCGAGGCCGTCACCCGGCGGGCGGCGGCGTCCTCGGCCCCGGCCACGCGCACGGTGCGGGCCGGGGACGTCGAGGTCGATCTGGACGCCCGCCGGGTGCTGGTCGGCGGCGCGGAGGTGCGGCTGACCACCAAGGAGTTCGAGGTCCTCGCCGCGCTGGCGGCCCGGGCCGGCACGGCGGTCAGCCGCCAGCAGCTGATGGACGAGGTGTGGGGGGACGCGTTCCTCGCCGTGTCCCGCTCGCTCGACGTGCACCTCACCCAGGTGCGGGCCAAGCTCGGCCGCCCCGAGGTGCTGACCACCATCCGCGGCTTCGGCTACCGCTTCGGCGACTGAGCCCGGTTCTCACGGCAGGCCCTGTTCATGCGCACCCGCGTCCTCACCGTGGTCCTGGCCTTCGTGGTGCTCGCCGTGGCCGGCTTCGCCGTCCCGCTGCTGGCCGTCACCTCGGCGCAGCGCACCCAGCAGCTCGTCGCGGCGCGCACCGCCGACCTCGACCGTTTCGCCGGGCTGGCCGAGCAGGCGGCCGAGAGCGACGACACCGGCGCGCTCACCGCCGACGTGCGCCGCTACACCGAGCTGTACGGCGAGGCCGTCGTGGTCGTCGACGCCCGCCGCGCCCCGGTGGTGCAGACGGGCGGCCTGCGCGCGGCCGACCCCGCCGTCGCCCGGCTCGTGGACGCGGCGCTGCGCAACCAGCCCGTCTCCCCCGGCGGAACGCTGCGGCCCTGGTCCCGGGCCGACCGGCTGCTCGCCCGTCCCGTGGGCACCGGCACCAGGGTGTCCGGTGCCGTGGTGCTGCGGGCCTCGGTGCGGGTCGCGGCGGACGACATCGCCCTGCGCTGGGCGCTGGTCCTGGCCGGCGCCGGGCTGCTGGCCGTGGCCTGTGTGCTGCTCGCGCGCCGGGCCACCCAGTGGGTCGTACGGCCGCTGCACCGCCTCGACCGCGCGGTCGGCACCCTGGCCGCCGGGCTGCCGCCCGAGCACGCCCGGGCCGGCGGCCCGCCGGAGCTGCGCCAGCTGGCCACCGGCTTCAACCGCATGGCCGACGGCGTCACCACCGCGCTGGAACAGCAGCGCAGGCTCGTCGCCGACACCTCGCACCAGCTGCGCAACCCGCTGGCCGCCCTGCGGCTGCGCATCGACTCGCTCCAGCCTCACCTGCGCACCTCCGCCACCCGCACCTACACCGGGGTGACGGGCGAGCTCGAACGCATGGAGCACCTCCTCGACGACCTGCTCACGCTGGCGAACGCCGAGCACCGCGCGGGCGAACTGGCCGTCTCGGACGCACGGGAGTCGTGCTGCGACGCGACGGCGGTCGCCGCGGCCCAGGCCCGGCTGTGGCAGCCCGTGGCCGAACGGGCCGGAGTCCGCCTGGAGTTCGTCCCCGGCCCCGCCGTGCTCATGGCCTGCCCGGAGGGAGAGCTGGCCCAGGTGGCCGACATCCTCTTCGACAACGCGATCAAGTACGCGGGGGACGGCGCCCGCGTGGAGGCACGCTGCATCGGCGAGGGCCCGGACGCGGTGCTCGAGGTGCGGGACGACGGGCCGGGCCTCGTGGCCGGCGAACTCTCCCGGGCGGGCACCCGCTTCTGGCGCTCGGAACGCCACCGCGAGGTGCGCGGCAGCGGACTCGGTCTGGCGATCGCCGAGCGGCTGGTGGCCGGTCACGCCGGACACGTCGAGTTCACCGCGGCCGAACCGCACGGCCTGCGCGTCCGGGTCGTCCTCCCGAAGGGGCACCCGGCATGACCGGCTCCGCCCGTTCCATGAGCCGCCGCACCGCCCTGCGCGCCGCACTCGGCGTGGCGGGCACCGGCTTGATCGCGGGCTCCGCGGCGGCCGACGCACGGCACGCGGACCGCGGGCCGGAGGGAGAGCTGCGGATCGCGACCGGCGAGACCGACGGCTTCTACACGGCCTTCGGCCGGCTGCTCGCCGCCCAGGTCACGGCCGTATACCCGCGGCTGTCCTGCGAGGTGGTCACCAGCGAGGGCAGCGTGGACAACGTACGGCTGCTCCAGGCTCGCCGAGCCGATGTGGCGCCGGCCCTGTCGGACATCGCGTGGGCGGGGTACGGCGGCACCGCACCGTTCGGCCGCCGTGTTCCGCTCCGCGCGATCGGCCGGGTCTACGAGAACTACGTGCAGCTGGCTGTGCGCTCCGACGGCCCCGTCCACACGGTGACCGACCTGGCGGGCCGCACCGTCTCCCTGGGCGCGGCCGCGTCCGGCGGCGCGGTGCTCGGCGACCGGCTGCTGCGCGTCGCGGGCCTGACCCCCGGCACCGACGTACGGGTCCGGCATCTGCTGATGCCGGAGGCGGCCCGTGCGATGCGGGCCGGAACGATCGACGCCCTGCTGGTCGCCGGGGGCGTGCCGCTCCCCGTGCTCTCCTGGCTCGACACGCACCCCGGTGTCCGCCTGCTGCCCCTGTCCGGCCTGCTGCCCCGGCTGCGGGCAGACATGGGTTCGGCAGGGTCGGGGCTGGAGTCGGTCTCGGTGCCGGCCGGGGCGTACCGGAAGTCCCCCGAGGTCCCCACCATCGGCGTCGCCAACCTTCTGCTCTGCCGCCCCGACCTCCCCGCCTCCGTCGCCGCCGCCCTCACCCACGTCCTGGTCCGCCGCGCCACCCACCTCGTCCCCACCCCGGCCCTCGGCACCCAGTTCCTCGACGCCCGCAGCCTGATCTCCACGGGAGCCGTCCCGCTGCATCCCGGGGCGGTCGCCGCCTATCGCGAACTGCACGGCTAGCGGCGGCGCTTGGCTCCCGTCCCTCAGCGGTCACGTCCGGGCTAAGATCCCGGTCATGGCCCTGACCATGAGCGACGTGGACCGGTTCGAAGCCGCCAGGCCCCGCCTGGAGGCCATCGCCTACCGTCTCCTGGGTTCCGCGAGCGAGGCCGAGGACGCCGTGCAGGAGACCTTCCTGCGCTGGCAGGCCGCCGACATCGACCGCGTCGAGGTCCCCGAGGCCTGGCTCACGAAGGTGCTCACCAACCTGTGCCTCAACCAGCTCACCTCGGCCCGCGCGCGGCGCGAGACCTACGTCGGCCAGTGGCTCCCCGAGCCGGTGCTCGCCGGGGACCCGATGCTCGGCCCGGCCGACACCGCCGAACAGCGCGAATCGGTCTCGTACGCGGTCCTCGCCCTGCTGGAGCGCCTCTCCCCCAACGAGCGGGCGGTGTACGTCCTGCGGGAGGCGTTCGCGTATCCGCACCGGGAGATCGCCGAGATCCTCGACATCACCGAGGCCGCCGCCCAGCAGATCTTCCACCGCGCCAAGAAACACGTCGCGGACGGCAGGGCCCGCACCGAGGTCGACGAGGCCGCCGCCCGGCGGATCGTCGACGAGTTCCTCGCGGCCGCCACCAGCGGCCGGACCGAGCCGCTCGTGCGGCTGCTCACCCAGGACGCCATCTCGGTCGGCGACGGTGGCGGGAAGGTCCCGGCTCGCGCCAAGGCCTTCGAGGGTGCCCTCGCGGTCGCGAAGTTCATGCGGGGTCTGTTCAAGCCCGGCAAGGCCAAGCGCGACCTGGTCGGCGGATCGCCCGACGTCTACGCCACGACCGCCAACGGCGACCCCGCCCTCGTAGTGGTCCTCGACGGCCGGGTCATCGGAGTGATGTGCCTGGAGATCACCGCCGAGGGCATCGCCGGGTTCCGCAACCAGGTCAACCCCGACAAGCTCGAACGCGCGACCAGGCGGTGGGCGGCCACCGACCACGGCGATCCCCTGCTCACGGTCTTCTGACACCGCCGACGACGATGTGACGTGCTTCACACCACGTTCCTGTCAGGGAACGGCGGGCCGCCCGGTTCAAGGGGCGAGTCCCGCTCGAGACAGGAGCCCGAAATGCAGCACCGCATCGTCGTCCTCGGAGCCGGCTACACCGGAGCCATCGCCGCCGGCCGCCTCGCCAGGCGGCTGCACCGCGAAGACGTCACCATCACCCTCGTCAACGCCGAGCCCGACTTCGTCGAGCGGGTCCGGATGCACCAGCTCGCGGCCGGCCAGGATCTCAGGCCCCGGCCCTTCAGCGAGATGTTCGCGGGCACCGGCGTCGAACTGAAGCTCGCGAAGGTCACCGGCGTCGACGTCGACCGCAGGACCGTCGCCGTCGTCGACGCGAAGGGCCCCGGGGAGCCGGAGACCGAGGAGCTGGAGACCGAGGAGCTGGAGTACGACACTCTCGTGTACGCCCTCGGCAGCGGCTGGAACGACCAGGGTGTCCCCGGCGTCGCCGAGCACGCCCACCAGATCGCGGGCCGCCCCGGGGCACTGCGGTTGCGCGAGCGCTTGGCCCGCCTGGATGCCGGAGAGTCCGTGGTCGTGGTCGGCGGCGGGCTCACCGGCCTGGAGGCCGCGACCGAGATCGCCGAGGCCCGACCGGACCTCGACGTCGCCCTCGCCGCCCGCGGCGAACTCGGCGACTGGCTCTCCCCCAAGGGCCGCCGGCACCTGCGGAAGGTCTTCGGCAAGCTCGGCATCACCGTCCACGAGAACTACTCCGTCACCGGCGTCGAGGCCGACCGCGTCACCACCGCCGACGGCGAGCCGATCCCCGCCGCGGTCACTGTGTGGACCACCGGCTTCGCCGTCCATCCGCTGGCGCAGGCGACCACCCTGGATGTCGACGGCACCGGGCAGATCCTGGTCGACGGCACCATGCGCTCGGTCTCGCACCCGGACGTGTACGCCGTCGGCGACGCGGCCCTGGCCATGGGCCCCGGCGACAAGCCGCTGCGGATGTCGTGCGCCTCCGGCACCCCCATGGCATGGCAGGCCGCCGACGCCATCGCGGCCCGTCTGACCGGCGGGAAGCTCCCGAACGTGCCACTGCGCTACTTCAACCAGTGCATCTCGCTGGGCCGCAAGGAAGGCCTGATCCAGTACGTCACCGCCGACGACCGCGCCGTCCGGGCGGCCCTGACGGGCCGGTTCGCCGCCGTCTACAAGGAACTGATCTGCAAGGGCGCGGCCTGGGGCGTCGCCAACCCGCTGCTCGGCCTGCCGAGCCGTCGCCGCCGCGTCGTGAGGCAGCCGGCCCTGGCGGATTCGCCGGTCAGGGCAGCGGCCTGACGCGCACGGCAGCCCGACGGCCTCATGCCCCCGAGGCCGTCGAGCAGCATGACGAGCCCTCCCAGGGCAGCTCGGTGATGGCTGTCGTCCCCGGCCCGGACAGGGGCCCGAGGTGCTCCAGCTGGATCGCTCCGATGATGTATCCGAGCAGGCCGCGCAGGGCGACAACCCGGCGGTCGCCCTCGATCCCCGCCTCGGTGAGGATCGCGGTCACGGTCTCCGACCAGCGCAGCACTCCGAGGGAGTGGTGCCGGTGGGTGATGGTCAGGGGGACGACCGCCGGATGAGCGCCCACGGTGTCGCGCAGGCGCCGCGCCACGACCTCGATCCGCTCCCACCATGACGCGTCGGGATCGGGGGCCTCGGCGTTCACGGCGTTCAGTACGAGCTCGACGACGAGCCGTTCGAGCTCCTCGCGGACGTGCACATACCGGTAGAGCCCCATGGTGCTCATGCCGAGCTCCCGTGATACGGCGACACGGGGAGATCGAGGCCGTGGGTGTACGCGAGGTCGTGGTCTTCCGCTCGCCCACTGCGGAACTGTCGCCCCACACGACCGATCTCCCGTTCGCCTCGCCGACCCCGGCAGGAGGCTGTACACGGAGTTCGGTGTGGAGCGGTCGCCCCATGCCCTGCTCAGTCCGCGAGCCTGGGGGCCGATCGTCCGGGCGGTCCTCAGCGGTGTACGGGAGGTTGCCCGCGGACGGGAACGCCTGCCCTCGACCAGCCCGCACGGCGGCCGCCTCGGCCTGCCCGCCGACTTCCTCATCGCACCCGACGGCCGCGTCGTCGCACACGAGGGCGCATGCGGTCACCACCCGGTGAAGAGCAGATGGTTGAGCAGCAGCGCGAGCAGTGCCTGCGCGCTGAGCCAGGCGCGTGGGCGGGGCAGGAGCGCGCACGCCGGGAGGAGCCACACCGCGAAGGGCAGCCAGATGCGTTCCGTCTCCGCCTTGCTCATTCCGGACAGGTCGGCGACCAGCAGGGCGAGGAGCGCTGCGGACACGAGGAGGGCGAGACGGGCCTCGGCGGCCAGCTCGGGGGTGCCGGCGCGGCGGTGGAGCAGCACCGCACCGGTCCGGCGCAGGCCCGCCGCCGTCGCCAGGCCCGTGATGAGCACCGTGCAGGCCAGGTTGGCCCACACCCAGTAGCCGTAGGGACGGATGCCACCCGCGCCCTGGTGGTAGCGCGTGACCAGCAGGTGGTACGCCTCCCACCAGTCGAACCCGGCAAGCGTGAACGCCGTGGCGACCACGGCCGGTCCGGCGAGCAGGGGAACCAGCAGGGCGGGGCGCTCCCGGATCCCGTGCCGGCCGAGCACCAGGACCGCTGCCGCGATCAGCGCGACGAGCGTGAGGCCGTACGACAGGTAGCAGGTGAGCCCGAACAGCAGACCCGACGCGCCCGCCCACCAGAGCGACTGTCGCGTGAGCGCCAGTGCCAGCAGCGCCACCGCCCACGCCGCCACCGCCGCGAAGTACGCGTCGGCCGAGGTGCCCATCCACACGGCGGCCGGGGCCAGGACGAGGTAGGGGGCCGCCCTGCGGGCGAGCGCCTCGCCGGCCAGGAGACGGATCGTGACCAGTACGGCGACGCAGGCCGTCGCCCCGACGGTGACGCACCACATGCCCGCCCAGCCACCGCCCCGCAGCCCGGTCCGGTCCAGCAGGACGAAGGTGAGTGTGGCCGCGGGCGGGTGGCCGGCGACATGGGCGGGCCAGTTGTCGGGCGAGTCGAGAAGGATGTGATGGGTGAAGTCCCGCAACGCCGCCGGGATGTCGTCGAAGCGGTCGATGACCTGGAGGTACTCGTAGCGGCTGGTGAGCCTGTGCGCGATGCCCCGATGCCAGCCGTCGATCAGGGCGAGGGAGCAGATCCATGCCATGGCCGTACCCCAGACGGCGGGCAGCAGAGCGCGCCAGGGGAGGCGGGCCGCGAGGGTGGGGCCGTAGGCCACGGTGGCGATCGCGACCACGAGGGCCGCGGGAGTGCCGGGGCCCCGATGCGGTCCCCAGGACGCCAGGAGGGGCGGCCAGTCGACGAACAGGGTGCGGCTGGTGCCCTGGATGTGACGGCCGATCAGTACGGCCGCCGTCACGAGCAGTACGGCGGCCCCGGCGGCGTACAGGTCACGGCGGAGGGATCGATTCACAGTCGGAACGCTAGGTCGACGGAGTGGGCGCATGCCGCTGTCCGGGCCGGACGTCAGCGTTTCGTCATGGGTCGCGCACCCTTTGCCGGGGTGGTCCGGGCCTACCGTCGGGACATGCGAGACGACCCACTGCTTCCTTCCTCACCGGGCTTCTGGCGCAGTCCCCTGCGCGGCCCCTGGTTCACCTCGGTGCTGGGCCTCGTCCTGCTGGTCGGCATCACCGTGCTGTTCGTGACCGGACTGGTCTCGTACGCCGCCTACAACCCGGGCCTGTCGGCGGTGAACGACAAGACCCCGGACAAGGGGATCCTCGGCTTCTACCTGTTCGCCTGGCCGACGGACCCGCACTGGCTCTACCGGCTCAACCAGGGCGTCCACGTCACCCTCGGCGTGACCCTGATCCCTGTGCTGCTGGCCAAGCTCTGGTCCGTGGTGCCGAGGCTGTTCGCACTGCCGCCGGCCCGCTCGCTCGCGCACGCCCTGGAGCGGATCTCGTTGCTGCTCCTGGTGGGCGGCGCGCTGTTCGAATTCGTGACCGGTGTGCTCAATGTGCAGCTCGACTACGTCTTCCCCGGTTCCTTCTACCCGCTGCACTTCTACGGAGCATGGGTGTTCTTCGCCGCCTTCGTCGCCCACGCCGTGCTGAAGATGCCCACGGCCCTGCGCAATCTGCGGCACCTTCGACAGGAGAAGAACGACCTCGTGACTCCGCGTCCCGACGGGCCGACCGTCTCCCGGCGGGGTGCCCTGTGGTTCGTCGGGGGCGGCTCGCTGCTGCTGTTCGCGACGACGGCCGGGCAGAACGTCGACGGTCCGCTGCGACGCACCGCCCTCCTCGCACCCCACGGCGGCGGTGAACCCGGCAGCGGCCCGAACGGGTTCCAGATCAACAAGACCGCCGCGTACGCCGGGATCGACGCGGCCGGGACGGGCGAGGACGCGTGGCGGCTCGTCGTGACGGGGCGAACGGGAACCGTCCGCCTCAGCCGTGCCCAGCTCGCCGGACTCACCCTGCACAGCTCGGCGCTGCCCATCGCCTGTGTGGAGGGCTGGTCGACGTCGGACCAGTGGTGGCGCGGAGTGCGGCTGCGCGACCTCGCGGCGCTCGTCGGGTACGACGACGACCCGCCGGACGTGTTCGTCGAGTCCCTTCAGGCACGCGGCGCCTTCCGCAAGGCCGCGCTGCGCGCCAACCAGGTGGCCGACGCGCGCTCCCTGCTCGCCCTGTACGTCAACGGCGAGACCCTGTCCCTCGATCACGGCTACCCGGCGCGGATCATCGTGCCCGCGGCGCCAGGTGTGCTCAACACCAAGTGGGTGGCCCGGATGACGTTCGGAGAGCTGTGATGCGACGGCCGCGGATCCCGCTCGGAAGCCCCTTCCAACTGCTCCTGCTCGCCTGCTCGTTCGCGCTCGCCGCCTATGCGGGGGTACGGCTGCTCGCGGACGACTGGTTCGGCGTGGCCCTGTGGTTCGTGGGCGCGGCAGTGCTGCACGACCTTGTGCTGCTGCCGTTGTACGCGGCCCTGGACCGGGCGGTCGTACGAGGGCTCGGCGCGGTCCGCCTCCGGGAGTGGACGATGTACGTGCGCGTACCGGCCGCCCTCTCCGCTCTGCTGCTTCTCGTGTGGTTCCCGCTGATCAGCGGCAGGGTGGAGGGGCGTTACCGGTCCGCCACCGGCCTGCCTGCGGACGTGTTCCTCGCCCGCTGGCTGCTGATCACCGCCGTCCTTTTCGGCGGCTCGGCGCTGCTGCTGGCGGTGCGCCTGTCGCGGGTGCGCAGGGCGGTGAAGCGCCGTCCGCCGGCCGTCCACTGACCGGCCCGCGTCCAGCCATGGGCGTACCGGAGCAGGGCGGGCGTGCCGAGTCGCGCCCAGGGAAAGGGGTCGTCGGGGTCGTCGGCACCGTGTGGGTGCGTGAGGTCGACGACCCGTACCTGGGCGCGTTCGTCGATGTCCACCGGGGCGGTCTCGGCGATCAGCAGGCCGCCGGGGCACAGGAGCTCGGCCACCCGGTCCAGCAGGGCGCGCGGGTCGCCGCCGATGCCGATGTTGCCGTCCATGAGCAGGACGGTGTCCCAGCGGCCCTCGCCGGGCAGCGGCTCGAACACCGAACGCCGCAGCGCCTGGCCTCCGAGCCGCACCGTTCGGCCCACGGCGGCCTCGCTGACATCGATGCCGAGGACGGCCCGGCCCCGGGCGGCGAGCTCCGCGACCAGCCGCCCGGGCCCGCACCCCACGTCCAGCACGGTCCCCTCGCACCGGTCCAGCACGTCCCGGTCGACGGCGTCGGCCAGGGCGCACCAGCGTTCCACCTCCAGAGGCAGCAGCCAGCCGTCGGAGCGGCGCAGGAACAGGGGCCCGTGGCCGGCGCGCAGGGCAGCGGCGTAGGGGTCGGCGGCCGCCCAGGCGAGGGCGGTGGCGGGCGCGGCGCTCATCGGGGGACGGCCGGCGCGTACCGGGCCAGCCGTGCGGCGAACCGGCCGTGCGGGGCGAGCGCGGCGACCGCCTCGGCGTCGGCGGCGGTGTCGACGTCCCGCAGCCGAGGGAGGTCGCGTACGCGCAGCCCGGCGGCGACGAGCCGCTCGCGCTGGACGGCGCCGGTCTCCGGTGTGGACATCGGGACGCCGCGCAGCAGGGCGGGATCGGGACCGGCCAGCCCGAGTGCCCAGAAACCGCCGTCCTCCGCCGGGCCGAACCAGGCGTCGCCCTCGCCGAAGTCGACGGTGAGCAGTTCGGGTGTCACCTGGGGCGTGTCCATACCGATGAGCAGGGCCGGTCCGGTATACCGCGCGAAGGCATTCGCCAGCCGCTCGTCCAGCCCGCCCGCGCCCTGCGGCACGATGTCGAAGCCGGGCGGCAGCCAGGGGCCGGGAGTGCCGTCGAGAACAAGAACGCGCCGGGAGGCGGGCGTGGCCGCCACGGCGTGCAGGGTGTCCGCGAGGGCGGCCTCGGCCAGCTCCGCCGCCTGACCGGGCGTGAAGGGCGGGGTGAGCCGGGTCTTCACCCGGCCCGGCAGCGGTTCCTTGGCGATGACGAGGAGCGTGGTCACCGTTCGGTCCTTCCGTCTGCCAGGACGCGGCTCATGTCCCGTACGGCGTGCCAGGTGCCGCGCCACGTGCCCGTCACCTTCGAGGCCCCGGTGCGCGGCAGATACGGCACGTCGTACTCGGCGATCCGCCAGCCGGCGTCGGCCGCGCGGACCACCATCTGCAGCGGATAGCCGCTGCGCCGGTCGGTGAGGCCGAGGGCGAGCAACGGCTCGCGGCGGGCGGCGCGCAGGGGACCGAGGTCGCGCAGACGGAGCCCGGTGCGGCGGCGCAGCATCCGCGCGAGCGCGAGGTTGCCGGCACGGGCGTGCGCGGGCCAGGCGCCCCGGCCCTGCGGGCGCCGCCTGCCGAGCACGAGGTCGGCCTCGCCCTCGCGCACCCGGCGCACGAACGGGACGAGGAGCGACGGGTCGAGGGAGGCGTCGCAGTCGCAGAAGCACACCACGTCGGCGGTGGCGGCGGTCAGCCCGGCGTGGCAGGCCGCGCCGAAGCCCCGGCGCGGCTCGCTCACGACGGTCGCGCCGAGCGCGCGGGCGACCTGGGCGGAGCCGTCGGTGGAACCGTTGTCGACGACGAGTGCGCGCCAGCCCGGCGGGATCCGTTCGAGGACCCAGGGCAGGGCCTGGGCCTCGTTCAGGCAGGGCAGCACCACGTCGACGTAGGAAGGAGTCGTCGTCACGGTTTCACCCTACGAACGCGAATCAGGCATAACGGACTGCCGCTCCTTACGAAACGCGGACGTCGGCGGCCCGGCGGCCTCCGGGCACGGCATCGTCGGCGGCCCGGTGCCAGGCTGGAGGCATGCAGCAGCCCCATCAGCACGAGGAGACCCCCGACGGGCCCCCGCGGATCCTGGTCGTCGACGACGATCCGACCGTCGCCGAGGTCGTCGCCGGATATCTGGACCGCGCCGGTTACGTCGTCGACCGCGCGGACGACGGCCCGACGGCCCTCACCCGTGCCGCCGCCCAGTGGCCGGACCTGGTCGTCCTCGACCTGATGCTGCCCGGGATGGACGGCCTGGAGGTGTGCCGGCGGATGCGGGCACACGGGCCGGTGCCGGTCATCATGCTCACCGCCCGCGGCGACGAGGACGACCGCATCCTCGGCCTGGAGGTCGGCGCCGACGACTATGTCACCAAGCCCTTCAGCCCTCGCGAGCTGGTCCTGCGCGTGGAGTCGGTACTGCGCCGCAGCAGACCCGCCGCCCCCGGGCACCGGCTGGGGGCGGCGGGTCTGACCGTCGACCCGGCGGCCCGCCGGGCCACCAGGAACGGCACCGAACTCGCCCTCACCCTCCGCGAGTTCGACCTGCTCTCCTTCTTCCTGCGCCACCCGGGGCGGGCCTTCGGCCGTGAGGATCTGATGCGCGAGGTGTGGGGGTGGGACTTCGGCGACCTGTCGACGGTCACGGTCCACGTCCGCCGTCTGCGCGGCAAGGTCGAGGACGACCCGGCCCGGCCCCGGCTGATCCAGACCGTGTGGGGCGTGGGCTACCGCTTCGACCCCGCCGGAGAGGAGGCCGGATCGTGAACGACACCCTCCTCATCGCGCTGTACGCCTTCGCCGGAGCCGCGGCCACCGGCCTGGCCGGGGCGGGCGCACTGCGCCTGATCCGGCGCCGCTCGCTCACCGCCTCGCTCGCCGTGGTCGCGGCGGTCGGCGTCGTCGCGATGCTCGCGGGCACCCTCGCCGTAGCCTGGGCGATGTTCCTGTCGGCGCACGACCTGAGCGTCGTCACGACCGTCGTCGCCATGGCGGCCGTCGTCTCCCTCGCCACCGCGCTGCTGCTGGGCCGCTGGGTTGTGGCCCGCAGCCGCGAACTCGCCGTGGCGGCACGCTCCTTCGGCGACGGCGGGAAGTTCGCTGCCCCCGACGGGCCGACGACCGCCGAACTGGACGACCTGAGCCGCGAGTTGGCCGCCACCAGCGCCCGCCTCGCCGAGTCCCGGGATCGGGAACGCGCCCTGGAGACCTCCCGGCGCGAACTCGTCGCCTGGATCTCGCACGACCTGCGCACCCCGCTGGCCGGTCTGCGCGCCATGTCGGAGGCCTTGGAGGACGGCGTCGCCGCCGACCCCGACCGCTATCTGAAGCAGATCCGCACCGAGGTCGAACGCCTCAACGACATGGTCGGCGACCTCTTCGAACTCTCCCGCATCCACGCCGGCACCCTGCCCCTGAGCCCCACCCGGATCTCCCTGTACGACCTGGTCGGCGACGCGCTGGCGGGAGCCGACCCGCTCGCCCGGGCACACGGGGTGCGGCTGGTGGGCGACCGTGTCGAGCCGGTACCCGTGGAGGTGGACGGCAAGGAGATGAGCCGGGTGCTCGGCAACCTGCTGGTCAACGCCATCCGCCGGACCCCGGCCGACGGTACGGTCGCCATCGCCGCCGAACGTTCCGCCGAGGGCGTGGTGCTGTCGGTGACGGACGCCTGCGGAGGCATCCCCGAGGAGGACCTGCCGCGTGTCTTCGACACCGGCTGGCGCGGCACGCACGCCCGGACGCCCCCGGCCGGAGCGGGCCTCGGCCTCGCCATCGTCCGGGGGATCGTGGAGGCCCACCAGGGCCGGGCCACCGTACGCAACATCCCCGGCGGCTGCCGATTCGAGGTGGTGCTGCCCGCCGCCGCTTCCTGAACACGGGCAGCACCACCGGTCTTTCGCGAGCCGGGGCCCCCGGGAGGCTGTGACGACAGGACGTCACGCGTCCCGCATCCCGGCCCGTGCGAACTCCGCCATGCCCTCCTCGAACCCGACCTCCGGTTTCCACCCCAGCCCGTCCCGCAGCCGCGACGAGTCCGCGGTGATGTGCCGTACGTCCCCGAGCCGGTAGTCGCCGGTGACGACGGGATCGGGCCCGCCGTACGCGGCGGACAGCGCCCGTGCCATCTCGCCGACGGTGTGCGGGTCGCCGCTGCCGGTGTTGTACGCCGTCAGCACGCCTCGGGGCGCCTCGGCCTCCAGCGCCACCGCGCCCGCCTCCGCCACGTCGCGGACGTGCACGAAGTCCCGCCGCTGCCGCCCGTCTTCGAACACGCGCGGGGCCTCGCCCCGGGCGAGCGCGGAGCGGAAGAAGGAGGCGACTCCGGCGTACGGGGTGTCGCGGGGCATGCCGGGCCCGTACACGTTGTGGTAGCGCAGCGACACCGCCGACCCGCCCGTGCAACGGGCCCACGCGGCGCCGAGATGCTCCTGGGTCAGCTTCGTCGTCGCATACACGTTCCGTGGATCGGCCGGGGCGTCCTCGCCGACCAGCCCGGGGACGAGATCCGCCCCGCAGACCGGGCACGCCGGTTCGAACCGGCCCGCGTCGAGGTCGGCGACGGCACGCGGCCCGGGCCGTACGTCTCCGTGCCGGGGGCACTCGTACCGCCCCTCCCCGTAGACCACCATCGATCCGGCCAGCACGAGACGCCGTACCCCTGCCTCCGCCATGGCGGCGAGGAGCACGGCCGTCCCGAGGTCGTTGTGCGAGACGTACGCCGCCGCGTCGGCGACCCCGTCCCCGAGCCCGACCATCGCGGCCTGGTGACACACGGCGTCCACACCGGCCAGGGCGCGGCGGACGGCCGCCGGATCCCGCACATCGGCGGCGGGCTCCTCCCGTACGTCGAACACGACCGCCTCGTGCCCACGCTCCCGGAGCACGGCGACGACATGGGACCCGATGAACCCGGCACCGCCGGTGACCAGTACGCGCATACGGCCACGCTAGGCCCGCACCGGCGCGGCGCCACGGGACCGCGCCGGCACGTCACGACTCCGTAAGGTCGCGCGCCGTGCGTCGGACCCGGACAACGCCGGGTTCACAGCGACGCGTTCTCCGACGCCGTCGCCCAGGCGAATCCGTCCGGGTCGGTGAAGGTCCCGGCGTCGCTGTCGATCGTGAGCCGGTGCGATCCGGTGCCGTCGGGTGAGATGCCGACGAGCTTGGCGAGGCCCCGGCGCTTGTAGAGCGCCAGCTTGACCGGGCCCGGCCCGGTGGCGAACTCGACGTATTTGCCGCCGAAGCTCTTCCCCACGGCGAGGCCGTGATCGACGTAGAACTGCTTGCTGGCCTTCACGTCCTCGACGCCGAGCAGGAGCACGGTCTCGTCGATCTGCCGGGTGGCCGGGCCGGTGTTCTTCTTCGACGACGAGGCCACCTGCCAGATCGTCCCGTCCGGGGCCTGTACGACGCCCCCGTAACCCCAGAGGGACTTGGCGGCGGGCTTCAGGGTCTCGGCACCGGCGTTCACGGCGGCGTCCATGAGGGCGTCGACGTTGGCGGGCTGGGACACCACGAGCGACAGCGTGAAGCCGCGGAAGCCGGTGGTCGGTGCCTCCGAGGCCCGCAGCCGTACCTGTCCGCCGAGGCCGAAGGCGGTGGTGAGGAAGCGTTCGGCGGCGGCGGGGTCGGCCGCCTCGAGGGTGACGGATGCGATGGAAGTCATGACCTCGACGCTAGGTCGGCTCAGCGGTCCACGCTTCTCGAATCCTGACCGGATCGGCGACGAGGCCCGGATGCCCGGCGTGCCGACGCCCCGGTCCGCGCCTAACGTGGGCCGGGCCAGCGACGCCGCGGAGAGGAGCGTCCCATGCCGGTCGCCCGGAGCCCCCTGCACGGCCGGACCGCCGTGGTGACCGGTGCGGCGCGCGGGCTCGGGGAGGCGATGGCCCGGGAGCTGTGCCGCCGGGGCGCGAAGGTGGCGCTGCTCGGCCGTGAGGAGCGGACGCTGGCCCGGGTGCGGGACAGCCTTGAGGGCCTGGCCGAGTGCTGGGAGGTCGATGTCACGGACGAGCGCGGGATGGCTCGCGCCGCCGACGGGATCCGGGCACGGTTCGGGCCGCCCTCGGTGGTGATCGCCAACGCGGGCGTCGCCGAGGGCGGACCGTTCGCCGAGGCCGATCTCGAGGTCTGGCGCCGGGTCGTCGAGGTGAACCTCGTCGGCAGTGCCGTCACCGCGCGGACGTTCCTGGCGGACCTCCTGGACACGCGGGGCTACCTCCTCCAGGTCGCGTCGCTGGCGTCCATCGGGGCGGCGCCGATGATGAGCGCCTACTGCGCGTCGAAGGCCGGGGTCGAGTCGTTCGCCCACGCGCTGCAGGCGGAGGTCGCCCATCAGCGGGTGGGCGTGGGCATCGCGTACATCAACTGGACGGACACGGACATGGTCCGCGACGCCGACGCGCACGCGGTGCTGCGGGAGTTGCGCGGCCACATGCCGCGTCCGGCGCGCAAGGTGTATCCCGTCCCGTATGTCGCCGGCCGGCTGGTCACGGCGGTCGAACGGCGCCGGCCCGCGGTCTACATGCCCCGCTGGCTGCGGTACACCCAGCTGGTGCGGGCGGCGATGCCGCCGGTCGTCACGCGGCTTTCGCGACGTGAACTGCCGCGTCTCGCCGCCGACGAGCCGTTCACGGCCACGGGGCTGCTCGGCGCGGGAGGGCGCGCCGACCAGGAGGCGGCCGGCGTCGACACTCCGCCCGGCTGAACGCCCGCTCCGCCGATCCGTGCATCCGCCGGCCCCGACGCGTCCGAAGTACTCGTGTGAGAGCGAATGCGGCCGGTCGCCCGCCGCGACAGGCGAGGTCCTGCAACGGCGCCCATGATCGAGGGAGAGAGGCCGCAACGCCGCAGCGCACGCGTGGAGGAGCCGATCGTGGACACAGGCGGACAACGGGACGCACGGCCGCTGCACTGTCTGGTGACCGGGGCGTCCGGGTACATCGGCGGGCGTCTGGTGCCGGAACTGCTCCAGGCCGGCCACCGGGTCCGGTGCCTGGCCCGCTCCCCCGGCAAGCTTCGCGATCACCCCTGGGCAGGGCACGCCGAGACGGTCCGGGGGGATGTCACGGACGCCGATTCGGTCGCCGCCGCGATGCGCGGTGTCGACGTCGCGTACTACCTGGTGCACGCCCTGGGCACCGGTCCGGGCTTCGAGGAAACCGACCGGAGGGCGGCCCGGGTCTTCGCCGAGCAGGCGCGCGCCGCCGGTGTGCGGCGGATCGTCTACCTCGGCGGGCTCACACCCCAGGGCGTTCCCGAGGAGTCCCTCTCCCCGCATCTGCGGTCCCGGGCCGAGGTGGGACGCGTCTTCCTCGACGCGCCGGTGCCGGCCACGGTGTTGCGGGCGGCGGTCGTCATCGGTTCGGGGTCGGCGTCCTTCGAGATGCTGCGCTATCTGACCGAGCGGCTGCCGGTCATGATCACGCCCAGTTGGGTGCACACCCGGACGCAGCCGATCGGCGTGCGGGACGTGCTGCGGTACCTGGTCGGTTCGGCTTCGATGCCGGATGACGTCGACCGTGCGTTCGACATCGGTGGGCCGGACGTCCTCACCTACCGGGACATGATGGACCGGTACGCCCAGGTGGCCGGGCTGCGGCGCAGGCTCATCGCGCCGGTGCCGGTGCTCACCCCGAGGCTGTCCAGCCACTGGGTCGGCCTGGTCACCCCGGTGCCCGCCGCCCTCGCCCGGCCGCTGACGGAGTCGCTGCGCCACGAGGTCGTGTGCCGCGAGCACGACATCGCCCGGTACGTGCCCGACCTTCCGGGCCGGCCGCTGCCCTTCGACGCGGCGCTGGCCCTGGCGCTGCGCAAGGTGCGGGAGGCACAGGTCGTCACCCGCTGGTCGTCCGCCGCCGCGCCCGGGGCGCCCAGCGATCCCCTGCCCACCGACCCGGACTGGGCGGGCGGCAGCCTCTACGAGGACGAGCGGCACCTCCCGGTGGACGCGTCCCGGGAGTCGCTGTGGAAGGTGATCGAGGGCATCGGCGGCGACAACGGCTGGTACTCCTTCCCGCTCGCCTGGACGGTCCGCGGCTGGCTGGACCGCTTCGTCGGCGGTGTCGGCCTGCGTCGCGGACGACGTGACGCCGAGCGCCTGCGGGCCGGCGACTCACTGGACTTCTGGCGGGTCGAGGAGATCGAGCCGAGCCGCCTGCTGAGACTGCGGGCGGAGATGCGCCTGCCCGGCCTTGCGTGGCTGGAGATGTACGCGGAGACGGACGACGCGGGCCGCACGCGCTACCGGCAGCGCGCCCTCTTCCATCCCCGGGGACTGCTGGGGCACGCCTACTGGTGGTCCCTCTCCCCGTTCCACGCCGTCGTCTTCGGCGGCATGGCCCGCAACATCACCCAGGCGGCCGCCAAGGGCATGAGCGCGCGCCGGGCCGGCCCGCGCCCCGGCCGCATCCGGACAGCCCGCCGTGACCGAAGAGTCAGGCAGTAGAGATCCACACCGCACCCTCAGGAGCATCGACATGACCGTCGCGGTCGTCTTGTTCACCTCGGATCTGCGGGTGCACGACCATCCGCCGCTGCGCGCCGCACTGGCGTGGGCAGACGAGGTGGTGCCGCTCTTCGTCCGCGATCCCGGTGTCCACGCGGCGGGCTTCGACGTACCCAACCGCGCCGCCTTCCTCGCCGACTGTCTGGCCGACCTCGATGCCTCGCTGCGCCGGTGCGGCGGCCGGCTCGTCGTCCGCAAGGGCCCTGTCGCCCAGGAGGTCTGCGCGGTGGCCGCCGAGTGCGGGGCGACGGAGGTGCACCTCTCGGCGGGCGTCACCGGCTACGCCCACCGGCGGGAGGAGCAGTTGCGGGACGCGCTGCGCGGACAAGGCGTGGCGCTGCACGTGCACGACAGCGTGATCACGGCCGTGGCGCCCGGGACCGTGACGCCCACGGGCAACGACCACTTCGCCGTGTTCACCCCCTACTTCCGGCGGTGGTCGCGGGAGCGGTTGAGGGACGTCTTTCCCGCGCCGCGCACCGTGCACGTCCCCGACGCCGTGCAGGGCGAGCCGCTGCCGTCCCGGGACGGACTGTCCGGCCTCTCGCCGGGCCTGCCCGCCGGGGGCGAGACACCGGGACGCGACCGGTTCACCCGCTGGGTGCGGAGCGGCCTGTCCGAGTACGAGGACCGGCACGACGATCTGGCGGGCGACGCGACCTCCAGGCTCTCGCCGTATCTGCACTTCGGTGCCCTGTCGCCGGTGGAGTTGGTCCAGCGGGCCCGGGAGCGCGGCGGGCCGGGCGCGGAGGCGTTCGTACGGCAGTTGTGCTGGCGCGACTTCCACCACCAGGTGCTGGCGGCCCGCCCCGACGCGTCCGGTCAGGACTACCGGACCCGGTACGACCGGTGGCGGACCGAGGACGAGGCCGCCGAGGACATCGCCGCGTGGCGGGACGGCCGCACCGGCTATCCGGTCGTCGACGCGGCCATGCGCCAGCTGCGCCACGAGGGGTGGATGCACAACCGGGCCCGGCTGCTGGTGGCGAGTTTCCTGGTCAAGACGCTGTATGTGGACTGGCGGATCGGCGCCCGGCACTTCCTGGACCTGCTCGTGGACGGCGACATCGTCAACAACCAGCTCAACTGGCAGTGGGTCGCCGGGACCGGCACCGACACCCGCCCCCACCGCGTCCTCAACCCGGTCGTGCAGGGCAAGCGCTTCGATCCGGCGGGCGGATACGTACGGCGGTGGGTGCCGGAACTGTCGGACGTGCCCGATGCCCGCGTCCATGAGCCCTGGCGGCTGCCCGAAGAGGAACGGGCGCGGCTGGACTACCCGCGGCCGCTGATCGATCTCGGTGAGGGCCTGGCACGGTTCAAGCACGCGCGCGGCCGGGACTGACGGCAGGGGTGCCGCATGCACTGGCTCTTCGGTGATCAGCTGGGTCCGCACTTCCTGCGGCCGTCGCAGGACAGCGGTCTCGCCCGGGACACGCCGCTGCTGATGATCGAGGCACGGTCGGTGTTCCGGCGCAGGCGTTTCCACCGGGCCAAGGCGCACCTGGTCCTGTCCGCCATGCGTCACCGGGCTGCCGAACTCGGCGACCGCGTCACCTACGTGCGCGGCGACACCTACCGGGAAGGGCTCGCCCGGGCGGCACGCGGCCGGGCCCTGACCGTGCACCACCCGACGTCGTACGCCGGGCTGCGGCTGGTGCGCTCGCTGCCTCGGGTCGCGACGGGCCCGGCGCGCGGATTCCTGGTGCCCATGGACGCCTTCGCCGGGTGGGCGGACGGGCAGGGCGGCAGGAGCGTGCGTCAGGAGGACTTCTACCGCTGGGTCAGGCGCGGACACGACCTGCTGATGGACGGCGACCGGCCCGCGGGAGGCCGGTGGAACCTCGATCACGACAACCGGCGGCCGCCGCCCCGTGACGCGACCGTCCTGCCGGTCGACCGTCCCTACCGGCCGCGCGAGGACGACATCGACGAGCAGGTCCGCCACGATCTCGACCGCTGGGAGAAGGACGGCGACGTGAGCTTCGTCGGGCGGGACGGGCCACGCCTGTTCCCCGCGACCCGTGCCGAGGCCCGGGCGGCACTGCGGCGCTTCGTGGAGCGCCGGCTCACCGACTTCGGCCCGTACGAGGACGCCATGCTCGCCGCCGACCCCGTCATGAGCCACAGCCTGCTGTCGTCCTCGCTCAACCTGGGCCTGCTCGACCCCGCCGAGTGCGTCGAGCAGGCCGAAACGGCGTGGCGCGAGGGGCGGGCGCCGCTGAACAGCGTGGAGGGCTTCGTCCGGCAGATCGCCGGCTGGCGCGAGTACGTGTGGCAGCTGTACTGGTACTTCGGCGAGGACTACCGCAACTCCAACGCGCTGCGCCACACGGCCCCGTTGCCGGACTGGTGGAACGAGCTGGACGCGGACGCCGTGGACGCGCGGTGTCTGCGCACGGTGCTGTCCCAGGTACGCGACACGGGATGGACCCACCACATCCCCCGGCTGATGATCCTCGGAAGCTACGCCCTCCAGCGGGGCTGGGATCCGGCCGCGGTCACGGACTGGTTCCACCGCTGTTTCGTCGACGGCTACGACTGGGTGATGGTGCCCAATGTCGTCGGCATGTCGCAGTACGCCGACGGCGGCCGTATGACGACCAAGCCGTACACGTCCGGCGGTGCGTATGTGAACCGGATGAGCGACCTGTGCGGCTCGTGCGTCCACCGGCCGGCGGACCGGACCGGCGCCCACGCGTGCCCCTACACCGCGGGGTACTGGGCCTTTCTCGACCGGCATCGCTCCGCGCTGGAGCGCAACCACCGCATGGCCCGGGCCGTGCGCGGTCTGGACCGGCTCGCCGACCTCGCCGATGTGCGACGCCAGGAGCGGGCCCGCGGTGACTCACCGCCCTGACACGACCGACTCCACCACCGCGAGGGCCTCGGCCAGGCCGGGGGGATGGGGCAGTCCGGCGAGAGTCTGCCCGGCCCAGCCCGGGCCCAGGGTCAGGACGACCGGCTTCCTGCGGGCACCGCGCACCCCCCATCGCATCGCCGCCACGTGCTGGGCAAGTGGCCGGCTGGCCGTGGTGCGGGACTGCGCCCACAGGCCCACCGCGGCCGGCCCGGTCCGGCGCACCGCCGCGACGACCGATTCCACGGGCAGCGCGGCACCGAACATGCGTACCGGCAGACCGCGTTCGGCCAGCGCGGCGGTCAGCACCTCCAGCGGCAGGGTGTGGTTCTCCCCCGGTACACAGGCGAGCACGGTGGTGATGCCCGGGCCGTCGGCGGTCACGGGTGGTGTGCTGCGCCGCAGCGCCCCGGAGACGTGCCACGACAGGAAGTGCTCCACCTCGACGTACTTCTCGCCCGAGCTCTCCCACTTGCGGCCGGTCGCCTGCAGCGTCGGCATGATCACCTCGGTCCAGGCCGTGACCAGTCCGTGGTCGGCGATCGCCGCCAGCAGCAGTTCGTCCAGGGCGGCGGCGTCGAGGCGCAGGGCGGCACGGGCGATGCCCCTGGACTCCTGCCGCACATCGCCGAGTCGCATACCGCTCCCGGCCCGGCTGCGGCCGCGGGGCAGGGGACGCGGCGGTGGGTTCGGTGCCCGTGTGCTCGGGGCCGCGTCCGGCGGCGCGACGCCGAGCGCGATGCGCGCCGCCTCGGCAGGGGGCAGCCCGGTCGCCGTCAGGGCGCACATCCGCTCCAGACGGGCCACGTCCGCGGCGGTCCAGCGCCGGTGCCTGCCGCCGGTGTGCGCGTCGGGACCGATGCCGTAGCGGCGGTCCCAGGAACGGACCGTGGTGGGCGCCACCCCGAAGCGTCTCGCCACCTCTCCGGTGGTGAGCCCGCCGCTCCCCGGGTCCTCGTCGGGCCGGCCGTCGCCGTCACCTCTGCTCACGGACCCCACTGTACGACGCACAAACGACGCATGTTGCCTGCGTCGTTTGTGCGTCACAACACTGGGACGCGTGCGGACGGCCGCACCTCGCGCATGGCAGGAGGAACCAGGCCATGACCATCGACACCCATGAAGAGACCAGGTACGAGGACGAACTGGCCCACGGATTCCGTGCCGCCGACGAGGACGCCTTCGCCGCGGTCTACCGGCGCTGGGCCCCCCTGGTCCACACCATGGCCACCCGGTCGCTCGGCGACACGCACGAGGCCGACGACGTCACCCAGCAGGTGTTCCTCGGCGCCTGGCGTGGCCAGGCCGGCTTCCGCCCGGAGCGGGGCCCGCTGGGCGCCTGGCTCGTGGGCATCACCCGTCGCAAGATCGTCGACGCGCTGGCCGCCCGGAGCAGACGGCTGGCTCTCGCCGACTCGCTCGCCCACACCGACGACCCGCCCGGACAGGACGAGTCGGCGGCGGAGGAGGTCCTGGACCGGGTTCTGCTGGTGAACGAGTTGTCCTGTCTGCCGTGGCACCAGCGGCACGTGCTGTGCCTGGCCTTCTACGAGGATCTGACCCAGGCCCAGATCGCGGAACGGACCGGAATGCCCCTCGGCACGGTGAAGAGTCACGCCCGCCGTGGTCTGCAGCGTCTGCGCACGGCGATCGAACCGGGCCAGGTCCGCTGGACGGGCGTCTAAGCGCGCCGCCGAACCCGCCCACGAAGGCCGCCGAAGCTCGGATGAAAGGTACATTCCGCGCATCCACGGCGGTCGCCCTTCACGAAACGACATCGAGACCCCGCAACGTGCGGAGGCGCATTCGAAGGGATCACCCCATGATTTCCCGGACCTCTCTCGCTGTCGCCGCATCGGCCGCCGCCTGCGCCCTGGCCCTGGGTGCCACCGCACCCGCCATGGCGGGTGCCGCCTCACAGGACCATGCCATGGTGTCCGTCTTCCACGGCATTCCCGGGATGACCGTCGATGTCTACGCCAACGGTGACGAGCTGCTCGGCGACTTCAAGCCCGGCACGGTGACCGATCCGCAGGCGCTCGACGCCGGTACGTACGACATACAGATCTTCGAAGCGGGCCAGAACCCGGACGGCAAGCCCGCTCTCGAGAAGGAGATCAAGGTGCCCGAAGGCGGGAACGCCACGATCGCGGCACACCTCACCGCCGACGGCGCACCTCAGCTGACGGCCTTCACCAACGATGTCTCGCAGGTCGCCGAAGGCAAGGCGCGTCTCACGGTGCGTCATGTCGCCGCGGCGCCGGCCGTCGACGTCCGCGCGAACGGGCAGCCGCTTTTCACCGGCCTAGAGAACCCCAAGGAGGACACCGCCGAGGTCGGGGCGGGCACCGTGAACGCCGATGTCGTGCTCGCCGGCACGGACGACGTGGCCATCGGCCCGGCCGACCTGCCCCTCAAGGAGGGGACGGCCAATGTCGTCTACGCCTGGGGAAGCGCCGAGGACAAGAACCTGGCGCTGGCGACCCAGACGCTCAGCGGCACGAAGTAGGTTCGGTGGGCCGGCGGTCCAGGAGGTAGCGCAGCCGCACATCGTGCCGGTCCGCTCCCCTGGCCGTACGGTCCGCGACGACCATTTCCCAGCAGGCCGCGAGGGCTTCCCGGAAGAAGCTGGAGGCGGACTCGTCGCGTGCGGCGGTCTCCACCACGTGGCGGCCAGGATGATCTCGAGTTGTTCGGCGAAGTGCGGGCCGGGGAGCGGGATTTCGCAGCCGGGGTTGCGGGCGTACCCGGCGGCGACGGCGGTGGTGACGCAGGCCTTGACCGCGCCTCGATGCTCCCGCCCAGACCCCGTGCTGGGCGGGAGCCCCTTCCACACAGACCTGTTCGGGTGACGCAAAGTGCGCGCTTTCATTGATGTATGGACAGAATGCGCATAGGTAGACGGCTCACCAACCGGCAGGTCAGGAGAGACTTCGACTACAGCCGGTGCCTCCACTGGCGAGAGGCACCGGAGTAGCAGCGAAGCACCCTCGCGCCGGTGCCGGCTAACCGTGCTGTCGGCGCACCATCTCGGTGATCCAGACGGGCGCGAACGGGGATGTGCAGCCGGGGGACGTCGGGTAGTCCTTGAGCACCTCCAGGCGCTCGCCGATGTCGATGGCGCGGGCGCGGTGGCCGGCGTGCTCGATGCCGATCTGGGCCAGGCAGTGGTTCATCGCCCACTGCAAGCGGTCCGGGGCGTCCTTCATCTCCGCCTCGATGACGTCGAGCAGTCCCCCGAGGTCGAGGCTCTCGGGCTTCTTCGCCACGCGTTCGGTGGTCAGCGCCCAGCCGGCGCTCGCGACCACGGGATCCGGGTCGGCGAACCAGGCCAGGCGCAGCTCCTCGGAGTGCGGGCTCTTCCTCACCACGTAGTTCACGAGCCAGTCGTGCACCTTGGGTGCGCGCGCCTCGCGCAGCATGACGTCCAGTTCGGCTCGCTCGAATGCCTTCGGGCGGCAGATCAGGATCGCCAGCAGTCTCGCCGCGGTGTCATCCGTCTCCCAGAGCCGGACCGCGAGTTCCTGCTGTGTCTTCAGCCGCTTGGCGAGCGCGCGCAGCTTGCCGAGGTTCACACCGTGATCGTCACCGTGCCTCTCGTTCACCGCGCGCGCCTTCGGGTCCTCGAGAGCGGCCAGCTCGGCCATCACCTCGGCGACCGTCGTCCGGATCTGCGTCGTCTCGGCCACCTCGGCCTCCTGTCCTTCGCGAGCGGCATTCACCCTACGACGGAACCCGGCCGCCGGGATGCCCCCGATCAGCCCGAGTGCCCCCAGTCCAGGCGGTCGGCCAGCCCCGCGGCGGTGAAGGCGGCCTGGAGTTCGTCGCGGCCTTCGGTGAAGTGGGTCCAGCTGTCGTAGTGGACGGGGACGACCCGGCGGGCGCCGAGTATCCAGGTGGCTTCGGCGGCCTGGGCGCTGTCCAGCACGAGGGTCCCCCCGTCGAAGAGACCGGCGAAGCGGGGTGCGCCCGCGAAGAGGACGGCGGTGTCCACCGGCCCGAGACGCTCGGCGGTCTCCCTGACCGCGTCGAGGGAGGCGTTGTCACCGCTGACGTACACGGTGGGCAGTCCGTCTCCGGTCAGGACGAATCCGACGACCTGTCCGGTGATCGCCTCGGTCTCCTCGCGCGGCCCGGGGCCGTGGACGGCGGGGACGCCGGTCACGGTGACGGTGCCGCCGTCGGGGCGGTCCAGTGCGACCGACTCCCAGTCGGCCAGCCCCCTGGCCTTGTCGCCGAGGCGCTTGCCGCCACCGGGGGTGGTGAGGGTCAGCGGTACGTCGGCGAGGAGGGCCCGGCCGGCGCGGTCGAGGTTGTCGGCGTGCTCGTCGTGGGAGAGCAGGACCACGTCGACGCGGCCGAGATCGGCGGGACTGCCGGAGGCGGGGGCGGTCTTGGTCAGGACCGGGCCGACCGACTCCGGGTAGTCGCCGGGGGCGTCGAAGGTGGGGTCGGTCAGGAAGCGCAGGCCGCCGTACTCGAAGAGAGCGGTCGGGCCGCCGAAGACGCGGACGGGGAACTGCTCACGGGTCGTCACTGAAGGAGCCACAGAAGAAACACCTCACGGATGTAAGCGGCTTATCCGTGAGAGACCGTAGCACGCTTCTCACGGATACAGGCACCCCGTACCATGAGATCCATGGATGTGAACGCCGCCGAAGAAGCCGCCGGACTCGCCGAACCCGCCGTGCCCCCCGCACCGGGCGAGGAGCGGTACCCGGCCCTCGCCTTCGCCAACAGCACCATCGCGTCGCCCGGCGGAAGGCTCACCGACTTCCTCGGCACACCGGCGCAGGCGAATCAGTGGCTGGCGGAGCGCGACCTCGCCCCCGTGGACGCGGGCCTCCGGGAGATGTGCACGGCACAGCTGCGGTCGCTGCGCGAACAGATCAGGTCGTTGCTGGCTTCCCGCGTCGAGGCGGTGCCGGCCCCGCCCGCCGCCCTCTCGGCCGTCAACCACGCCATGACCAAGGTGCCCACCGCCTCACTGCTCCAGTGGGACGAGAAGAACGGCCCCTACCGCGCGCCCCCGCACCCCACCACCGAGATCGTCGACCACGCCCTCGCGACCCTGGCCGCCGACGCGGCAGACCTGCTGACCGGGCCCGACGCCGAGCGCCTCACCGCCTGCGGATCCCCGCCCTGCGGCCGCTATCTGCTGCGGCACGGCCGCCGCCACTGGTGCTCGACACGCTGCGGCGACCGCGCACGCGCGGCCCGCGCCTACGCCCGCAAGACCCGGGCCGAGTCCGGGTCCGGGGCCGAGTCCGGGGCCGAGTCCGGGGCTTCCGCGCCCGGGACCCACCCGGACGGCCGGTGAGGCCCGCCCGCCTCAGAGCTTGAAGACGAGCTCGGCCTGGTCCCGCTCGGTGGTGTGCAGTTTCCAGTAGAGCGGGGCGATCTGCTCGGGCCGGGCCGCCTCGAGACCGGGGATGACGGAGACGCCGATCGACGAGTCGATGCCGACATGCGCGGCCTGGATGCCGGTGCCGGCGTCGGCCAGCTCCTTGTGCAGGTTCAGCACCCAGTTGCGCAGCGCCGCCGCGGCGGCATTGACGTTGGCGACGCGCGGGTCGGGCCGGATGGAGCCCGCACCGGTGGTGTAGAGCAGGGTGCCCGCACCGGCCGCGCGCATGGCCGGCAGCACGGCCCGAGTGGCGGCGATGGCCCCGTACAGCTGGAAGTTCATCTCGAACTCCACATGGGACGGCTCGGTGCCGGTCGGAGCGGTCAGGGCGGTGACACCGAACGTCCCCACCGGGGAGTACTCCAGGACGTCGATACCGCCGAACTCGGCGGCGGCGCCCTTGAGCGCCTCGGTGAGCCCGGCGCGGTCGAGCACGTCCGCGGGGAACGCGGCGGCCTTGACGCCCTCGGCGGTGAGCTTGCCGACGAGGTCGTCGAGCTTGCCCCGGTCGCGGGAGATCAGAGCGACGTCGAAGCCCTGGGAGCCGAAGGTACGGGCGATGGCCAGGCCCAACTGGGGGCCGGCTCCGACGATGGCGATGCTGGGCACGGCAAGTCCTTTCACTGTGGGCCACATGAGACCCAGTCATTTGGATAGGCCTATCCATTTTCTGAAACGGATAGGCCTTACCGGTTCACTGCACCCACCGTATCACTGAAACCGGATAGGGCAATTTGGTTACCGGACCGGTCGCTAGGGTGGTCCGCGTGGAGCTCCTACACCTGCGTTACTTCGTCGCCGTCGCCCAAGAACTGAACTTCTCCACCGCGGCCCGCAAGCTGCACATGGCGGCATCCCCGCTGAGTCGGCGGATCAAGGACCTCGAGAGCGAACTCGGGCACCGGCTGTTCGACCGCGACACGCATCGAGTGAGACTCACCCCGGCCGGCACGGCGCTGCTGCCGATCGCGCGCGGCGTTCTGGAGCAGGTCGACTCCATCCGGTGGCGCCTCGACGAGACGGCCCGGCCGCAGCGGACCACGCTGCTGCTCGGCGTCCCCAGCGGCATCCATCCGGACCTGCGGATGCGGATGGACGCCCTCGCCGAGCGGGTCGGCGACCGGTTCGAGATCAAGCGCTGGCCGGGCGGCACCGACCGGCTGGTGGACGCGGTGTGCGACGGACGGCTCGCGCTGACGCTGGCCCGGCTCCCGGTCGGCGGCGACCCCGCCCTGGAACAGTTGCCGGTGATGTCGGAGCGGCTCGGCGCGGTCGTGCCCAGAGACCGTTTCCCGGGGCGGGAGTCGGTCGCGCTGGCGGAGCTGGCCGAGCTCGCCTACGCGGGCTCCCCCACGGCCGTGACCAACGCGTATTTCCGCGGACTCGACCAGCAGCTGTCCGATCTCGGCATCAAGAAGCGGATCGAACTGAGCAGCGTCACCTTCGACGGAGTTTCCGAGATAGTGGCCAGCGGGCTGGCATTCTCCATTTCCATGCTGGATTCCAGAAGCCCTGTGCAGAATTATCGTCTCGACAATGTGGCGATCCTCCCCTTCTCTGATTTCCATCCGACACTGGAGACCGGCCTGTTCTGGCGCAAGGACCGAGCCGACGGCGGTGACCTGGAAGAAGTCGTCGCCACCGCCCGCGAAGTATTCGCCGATCCTCTTCACACCTGAATTCCTGGAAACCCCCCGAAAAGGCGGTATGACCACTGCGGTCATACCGCTTTTCGTCATTTGGTCATTCCGTTCGAGACCGGCCCTTGCTAACTTAGTTTCCAGATACACACATGCGGCGAAGCTAGGAGTGAAGGTAACGATGACGGAAATCACGGACACCACCGCCGGCCCGCTGGACGGCGTGCGCGTGATCGACCTCTCGACCGTGGTGATGGGCCCGTACGCCGCCCAGATCCTCGGTGACCTGGGCGCCGACGTGATCAAGATCGAGTCGCCCGCCGACACCGTGCGGGTGGGCCACTACCGCACGACGCCGGGCATGACCCCGCTGAACCTGAACGTCAACCGCAACAAGCGGAGCGTGACCCTCAACCTCAAGGACGAGGCCGACCGGGAGCGCGCCCTCGACCTGGTCGACACCGCGGACGTGCTGATCACGAACATGCGGCCCGGCGCGCTGCACCGCCTGGGCCTGTCGTACGAGGACATCGCCGCCCGCAACCCGCGGCTCGTCTACGCGCACGCCCAGGGCTTCCGCGGCGACTCGGACCGCGCCGGCCACGCCGCGTACGACGAGACCGTGCAGGCCGCGTCCGGCCTGGTGGACATCGCCGACCGCGCACTGGGCGAGCCCGTCTACCTGCCGACGATCATCGGTGACAAGGTCTCCTCCCTGACCATCGCCTACAGCGTGCTCGCGGCCCTGCTGCACCGGGACAGGACCGGCCTGGGCCAGCAGGTCGAGATCCCGATGACGGACACGCTGATCGCCTTCAACCTCGTCGAGCACCTGGCGGGCCACACCCACGTCCCGGAGAGCAGCCCCACCGGCTTCCCGCTGTCGATGCTCAAGGGCCACAAGGCGGTGCGCACCAAGGACGGCCTGGCCTGTGTCATCCCGTACAACCCGCGGAATTACCGTGACTTCTTCACCGCCGCCGGGCGCCCGGACCTCGCCGAGGACCCGCGGGTCGGCGGGGACGCCATCGACAGCGCCGACCACGAGGGCCTGGCCGAGCTGATCGGCGTGTGCGCCCCGGCGCTGACCACCGAGGAGTGGGCGGAGGTGTGCGCCAAGCACAGCATCCCGATGGCGCCGGTGCTGGAGCTGGAGAACGCCCACGAGGACCCCTACGTCCGCGACGGTCACCTGCTCGACACCGTGGAGCACCCGACCGAGGGCACCGTCCGCACGATCGGCATCCCGGTGCGCTTCTCCGCGACCCCCGGCTCGATCCGCCGGCTGGCGCCGGTCGCGGGCCAGGACACCGAGGAAGTCCTCGCCGAACTCGACGCCGCCCGCTGAGCGCCGTCGCTTTCTCTCCCCCGTCTCGCCGTCGGGGAGCAGCCCCGTGCTCCCCGACGGCCGTCACAGAAGGACAACCATGAGCACCCCTGAATCCCCCGTGGTACGGACCGAACGCATCGGCTCAGCCCTGCTGATCACCCTGGACCGCCCCGAGGCCCGCAACGCCGTGAACGCGGCCGTGGCCGACGAACTGGCCCGCGCACTCGATGAGTTGGAGGCCGACCCGGCGCTGCGGGCCGGTGTCCTGACCGGTGAGGGCGGCACGTTCAGCGCCGGCATGGACCTCAAGGCGGCGCTGCGCGGCGAGTCGCCCGAGGTCGAGGGCCGTGGATTCGGCGGACTGGCCGAGTCCGAGCCGGCCAAGCCCCTGATCGCCGCCGTGGAGGGCTTCGCCATGGGCGGCGGCTTCGAACTGGCCCTGGCCTGCGACCTGATCGTCGCGGCCGAGAACGCCCGGTTCGGGCTGCCCGAGGTCAAGCGCGGACTGATCGCGGCAGGCGGCGGTGTGATCCGGCTGCCCAAGCGGATCCCGCACCACCTCGCCATGGAACTCCTGCTGACCGGCGAGCCCGTTGACGGCCGCCGCGCCGGCGAACTGGGCCTGGCCAACCGGGTCACCGCCACCGGCCAGACCGTCGCCGAGGCGCTCCGGCTGGCCGAACGGCTCGCCGAGAACGCCCCGCTCGCGCTCGCCACCGTCAAGCGCGTCGTCCGCGCCGCCGACGGGGCGCCCGACGCCGAGGCCTTCGCCTTCCAGCGCGAGCGGATGAAGACCCTGATGGCCTCGGCCGACGTCCGCGAGGGCATGACCGCCTTCGCCGAGCGCCGCCCCGCGCGGTGGACGGGACGGTGAGGCGCCATGCAGGCCGAGGAGGTACGACGGCACGTCACCACCCCGCTCACCAGCCCGGCGTTCGCGCCGACGGTCCCGCGGTTCACCGACCGTGAATACCTCAACGTCGTCTACCGCACCGACCCCGAGGCGCTGCGGGCGGTCGTCCCGGAGCCGCTGCGGATCGATGAGCCGCTGGTCCGGTTCGAGGTCATGAAGATGGGCGACGTCAGCGGCTACGGCCCCTACACGGAGGCCGGCCAGGCGATCCCCGTCGGCTTCGAGGGCGAGCGGGGCGAGTACCTGCACGCGATGTACCTCGACAACTTCCCGGCGACCGCCTCCGGCCGCGAGGTCTCCGCCTACCCCAAGGTCATGGGCTCCCCGGCGCTCCGCGTCGACACCGGCGCGCTCGTCGGCACCCTCGACCACGGCGCGCAGCGGGTCGCCACCGCGACCATGGGCTACAAGCACCACGGGCTGGACCGGGACGAGGCGGCGGCGCAGATCACCGTGCCGACCTTCATGCTCAAGACCGTTCCCGGCTACGACGGTCTGCCGCGCGTGCAGGAACTCGTCCGCACCCGCATCACCGACCTCACCGTCAAGGAAGCCTGGACCGGCCCCGCCCGGCTGCAGCTCTTCCAGCACGTGCTGGCCCCGCTGGCCGATCTGCCGGTGCTGGAGGTCGTCTCCGCCAGCCACATCCTCACCGACCTGACGCTCGCGGGTGTCGAGCCGGTCCACGACTACCTGAAGGGAGCCATGTCATGATCCGCGCCTTCCGTACGGCCGCGGTGATCGGCGCCGGGACCATCGGACTGTCCTGGGCGACGCTGCTCGCCGCGCACGGCCTGACCGTCCGGGTGACCGACCCTCGCCCGGACCTCGCCGAGGCCGTGGCCGAGGCTCTGGGCCGGAACGCCCCGCAGCTGGCCGCCCGCGGCCTGGACGTGACGGACCTCGCGGGCCGGGTGCACCTCGCGGCCGATGTCGCCGAGGCGGTCCGGGACGCGGACGTCGTCCAGGAGAACGGCCCCGAGCGGCTCGAGTTCAAGCGGGACCTGTTCGCCACGCTGGTCCGGGAGGCCCCTGACCACGCGCTGCTGCTCAGCTCCTCGTCGGCGATCCCGTCCAGCGCTTTCACGCGTGAGCTGCCGGACGAGGCCGCCGCCCGGGTCCTGATCGGCCACCCCTTCAACCCGCCGCACCTGGTCCCGCTCGTCGAGGTCGTGCCCGGGGAGCGCACCGGCGAGGACGCCGTGCGGGACGCGGTGGACTTCTACACCTCGGTCGGCCGCACCCCGGTCGTCGAGCGCAAGGAGATCCCCGGCTTCGTCGGGAACCGGCTGCAGAACGCCCTCAGCCGCGAGGCGGTGTACCTCGTCGAGCAGGGCGTGGTGACCCCCGAGGACCTCGACAAGGTGATGACGAACTCGCTGGGCCTGCGCTGGGCCACGGTCGGGCCGTTCCTCGGCTCGCACCTGGGCGGCGGCCCCGGCGGCTACCGGCACATGGCCGAGCACATCGGAGCCTCGATGAAGCGGATGTGGGCGGGCCTCGGCACCCCCTCGCAGAACGAGGAAGAACAGGAACGGCTCATCGAAGCCGTGGAAAAGGCCTACGGCTCCTCCACGTACCCGGAACTCACCGAGACGCGCGACCGCAGGCAACTCGCCGTGCTGTCCGCCCTGGACAGCGCCGACAAGGAGGAGAACTGAGATGACCACCTTCACGGAACCGCTCGAGGACCAGCTGACCGCCGACTTCTACGGCTACGAGGCCCTGCTGCCCGACGAGGAGCGCAAGATCCTCCTCAAGGCCCGCGCCCTCATGCGGGACGAGGTCAAGCCGCTGGTGAACGAGAACTGGGCCCACGACCGCTTCCCCACGGAGCTCATCTCCCTGTTCCGCGACAGCGGCCTGGCCGGACTGCCCTACGAGGGCTACGGCGAACACCGTCCCGCCGTCAGCAACCTCCTCAGCGGCATGCTCGCCCTGGAGATGACCCGCACCGACGCCTCCGTGTCCACCTTCTTCGGCGTCCACAACGGCCTGGCGATGTACTCGATCCACTCGGGCGGCGACCAGGAGCAGCGCGACCGCTGGCTCCCGGAGATGGCCGCGATGGACAGGATCGGCGCCTTCGCCATGACCGAACCGCTCGGCGGCTCCGACGTCGCGGGCGGCATGCGCACCACGGCCCGGCGCGAGGGCGACACCTGGGTCCTGAACGGCGCCAAGAAGTGGATCGGCAACGCGACCTTCGCCGACTACGTCGTGGTCTGGGCCCGGGACGTCGACGACAACCACGTCAAGGGCTTCGTCGTCGAGAAGGGCACGCCCGGCTTCGAGCCGGTGAAGATCGAGGGCAAGATCGCCTTCCGGATCGTGGAGAACGCCGAGATCACCCTGACCGACGTCCGGGTGCCGGAGGCGAACCGCCTGCGGAACATCAACTCGTTCCGGGACGTCGCCGAGATCCTGCGCGCCACGCGCGGCGGGGTGGCCTGGCAGGCGCTGGGCGTGATGGTCGGCGCCTACGAACTGGCCTTGGACTACGCCCGGGAGCGCCGCCAGTTCGGCCGCCCGATCGGCGGCTTCCAGCTGGTGCAGGACCTGCTGGTCAAGAGCCTGGGCAACATCACGGCGTGCTGGGGCATGCTGGTGCAGCTCGCCCGGCTGCAGGACGCGGGGATCTTCCGTGACGAACACTCCTCCCTGGCCAAGGCGTTCGTCACCTCCCGGATGCGGGAGGTCGTGGCCTGGAGCCGGGAGATCTTCGGCGGCAACGGAATCCTCCTGGAGCATGACATCGCCCGGTTCTTCGCCGACGCCGAGGCCATCTACTCCTTCGAGGGCACCCGCGAGATGAACACCCTGATCGTCGGCAAGTCGATCACCGGCCAGAGCGCCTTCGTGTGACGCAGGCGGCAGCAGTGAACCCCAGGTCCCTCGACCTGGGGTTTTCTCATGGCGCCACCTTGATGCCATCATGCCGCCATGGACCTCACGCCCTATGTCGACACACTCCGCCGGGAACTCGCGGTGGCTGCCGAAGCCGGTGGGGAGGACGCCCGCGAGCTGGCCGAGCGGCTGACCGCTCCACTGGAGTCGGCGACCCGCCTGACACTGCTGAACGTGCTGTCCGCCGCCATGGACGAGATCACCCGCGAACTCGCCCCCGGCTCGGTCGACGTACGGCTGCGCGGCCTCGACCCCGCCTTCGTCGTGACACCGCCTCCGGCCGGCGCCGGTTTCGAGGAGCCGGACACCCGCCCCGAGCCGCCGAGGGCCCCGGCCCCGGTGCCCGCCGACGCCGACGACGGCACCACCGCGCGGATCAATCTGCGCCTGCCCGGGCATCTCAAGGGCCGCGCCGAGGAGGCCGCCGCACGCGAGGGCCTGTCGCTCAACGCCTGGCTGGTGCGCGCGGTCAACGCGGCCGTGGAGAGCGGCGACATCCGGGCCCGCTCCACCGAGTCGCCCCGCAGCGGCGGCAACCGCTACACCGGCTGGGTGCGCTGAGGCCCGCCTTCGAGACCCCGGAACCCGTGGAGTGACGCTCCGCGTCGGCACGGGACTCGCGCGGTTCACATCGTCGTCGAACTGCCCGCCGGTTCCGGGACGGGGCCGAGACTGGCCCCCGGGCGCACCCTGCTGTCCCCTCCGTGCACGGGCGGCCCCGAACCCCTCCGGCGCTGGTCCGGCGTGCCTAGCGTGACGAGTGAACCGGCCGAGATCCGTGCCGGAGTCACGCTCCCCGGAGGACAGCAACCATGGTCAGCATCGCCGACGTCACCGCCACCCCCGGCCCCGACCTGCTCACCCCGGACAACTGCGCGGTGCTGTTCGTGGACCACCAGCCGCAGATGTTCTTCGGCACCGGCAGCGGCGACCGCACCGCCATCATCAACGCCACCGTCGGTCTGGCCAGAGCCGCCCGGACCTTCGACGTGCCGGTGGTGCTGAGCACCGTGGCCGCCGAGTCCTTCTCAGGGCCGCTCCTGCCGCAGCTGGCGGACGTCTTCCCCGGGCGGAAGCCCGTCGACCGCACCTCCATGAACGCCTGGGAGGACGTGGACTTCGTCGAGGCGGTCAAGGCCACCGGACGGCGCAAGCTCGTCATCGCCGGTCTGTGGACCGAGGTGTGCGTCGTCCTGCCCGCGCTCTCCGCGCTCGCCCAGGGCTACGAGGTCTACGTCGTCACCGACGCGTCCGGCGGCGTCAGCCCGGAGGCCCACGCGCACGCGGTACAGCGCATGGTCCAGGCCGGGGCGGTCCCGGTCACCTGGGTGCAGGTGCTCCTGGAGCTGCAGCGCGACTGGGCCCGTACCGAGACGTACGGTGCGGTGACGGACGTGGTGAAGGAGTACGGCGGCGCCTACGGCCTCGGCATCGTCTACGCGCAGGCCGTCATCGGCGACCACGCCGCCGGCTGATCCCGGCGGGGCGGCGGGCACGGCCGAGGGCCCCCCGGCTGCCGCGCGTATCATCGCGCGGTGGACACCGGGGTGGGGATCGCGGCGCCGTTCGGCCGGCTGCTGCGGGCGTTACGGCAGAGCCGTCGGCTGACGATCGAGGAACTGGCCGAGGCCTCCGGGGTGTCGGGGCGCGCCATCGGTGACATGGAGCGGGGCAAGAGCCGCCGTCCGCACCGGGGCACCGTCACCGCGCTCGCCCAGGGCCTGGAGCTGGACGAGGCGGCGCACGCCGAACTCCTGGGCGCCGCCCGAGCGGCCCGTCCCGGGACGCGGGCCGCCGGGTCAGTCAAGGCCTCGCCGCACACGCTGCCGAGGGGCGTGCGTGACTTCGTCGGGCGGCATGAGGAGCTGGCCGTGCTGCATGCCCTGGCGCGGGAGGCCGCCGACAGCGGGCCGACGCCGGATCCGGGGTCAAGGGTGCCGCCGACGGCCGTGGTGTGCGGCCCGCCCGGAAGCGGCAAGACGACTCTGGCGGTCCGGCTGGCCGATGAGCTGGCGTCGTCCTGCCCCGACGGGGCGTTCCTGGTGGACATGCGGGGTCTGGACGAGCGGCCGCTCCCCGCGGAGCAGGCCGTGTCGGGGCTGCTGGGCTCGTGGGGCGTGGAAGACGCCGAACTGGCCCGGCTCAGCGCCGAGGAGCGGCTCGCCCGCTACCAGGAGATCACCGCCGGGCTCCGCGCGGTCCTGGTGCTGGACAACGCGGGCGGCGAGGCCCAGGTCAGGCCGCTGCTGCCACGCGAGGGGCGGCTGCTCGTGGTGGTGACGAGCCGGCGTGCCCTCGCCGGTCTGGAGGGGGTGCGGCGCGTCGAGCTCGGCGGTTTGAGCCGGCAGGAGTCCGCCGCCCTGCTGCGGGCCGTCGTAGGCACCGGGCGCGTGGCCGCCGAGCCGGAGGCGGCGGACGTCGTGACGGAGCTGTGCGGTCATCTGCCGCTGGCCCTCAGGGTGGCCGCCAACTGGGCCGCCACCCGCACCAACTGGAGCCTGCGGCGCCTCGCCGACCGGCTCACCGACGAGGACCGCAGGCTGGACGCGCTCAGCGCCGGCGACCTGCGGATCAACTCCGCCTTCGCGCTCTCCTACTCCCGACTCGCCCCCGAGGCCGCCCGGATGTTCCGGCTGCTGTCGCTCGTACCGGGAGGGGACTTCAGCGTGGCACCGGCCGCGGTGCTCGCGGGTGTCCCGCTGCCCGACGCCGAGGACCTCCTGGAGGAACTGCTGGAGGCGGGACTGCTGATGACGTCCCGTCAGGACCGCTACCGCCTGCACGACCTGCTCCGGCTGTACGCGGCCTCCCGGCATCGCGTGGAGGACGGGGAGGAGAGGTCGCTCTCCGCGCGCTCCCGACTGCGGCACTGGCTGCTGGAGACCGCCGTCCTCGCGGGCCGCTGGTACGAGCCGGACTACGGCATGCCCGCGCCGGACCCCGGCCGGCTGGTCGCCCTGGACGACCGTGAGCAGGCGGCGCGCTGGATCAAGGCGGAGGGCGAGACCTGGCTGGCCGCCTTCCGCGAGGCCGCGGCGCGGGGCGAGCACACGCGGGTCGTCGAGGTCGCGGAGGCCATGCACTGGTTCTCCGACCACTGGGTGTCCTGGGGCCACTGGACCGAGGTCTACGAGCGTGCCGCCGCGGCCGGGGCGGCGCTGGACGACGCCGGTCTGGAGGCGACCCACCGCAACTACCTCGCCTGGGCGTACTGGGCCTGTGCCCGCCGGCACGACGACGCGGTGGAGGCGGCCACGGCCGCGCTGCGGCTCGCCGGTGCCTCCGGGAACGTTCTCCAGCAGGCGTGGGCCCATGCCTACCTCGGCTGGCTGCGGGACACCGTCGGCGACATGCCGCCGGCCGCCGACCACTACCACCGCGCCTTGGAGCTGTTCACCGAGGCGGACGACGTCACCGGGTATCTCCAGGTGTCCTGCGGGGTGATCAGGGTGCTGCGCGGGGCGGGCCGGGACCGGGCGGCGGTCGAGACCTATCAGGGCATCCTGGACGCCCTCGCCGACCCCCGTCATCACGACCGGATCCCGCCCAACGTACGGGACTTCACCCTCCTGTCCGCGGTCTACTCGGTGTCGTTCGTCCATCTCGGCCAGGGGCACTGGCAGGAGGCCGCCGACGCGCTGCGCTCCATACGGGGGCAGTTCGACGCCCGCGGCTGGCACAAGCAGGCGGGCAAGGTCCGTCTCCACCTGGGCCAAGCCCTCGCCCACCTCGGCGAGAGGGCCGAGGCCGCCGCCGAGTACCGCGCCGTGCTCGCCCTCGACGACCGCGTCCCCGCGGACGTACGGGACGAGGCCCAGGCGGGCCTCACCGCCCTGGCCGAGGGCCGGCCGGCACCGGCCGGCCCGCTCGTGCAGTGAGGGGCGGGCCGGTGCCGGGAGGCTAGGCCTTGCGGCCCGTGGTGGAGGCGAAGCCCAGCCAGGTGTGGCGGTTGTTCCACCAGCACCAGCCGACCTTCGGGGCGTCGCGGCGCTCGCGGCCGTCGCGGCCGGTGCCGTTGCTGATCCAGATCGCCGGGGTGCGGGCGTCGAACGCGCCGTTCGGCTTGCGGAGCCGGGAGCCGATGGTCATGAAGCACAGGTTGCGCTCCAGGGCGGCCGGTTGCTGGAGCACCCAGTGGATTCCCTCGGTGAGCAGCAGCGGGGTGCGGTCCTCCTCGGTGAGGGCGGGCAGTGCCTCGTCCGGGCTCCAGTTGCTCATGTGGTCGCCGCGGTCGAGGCCGGTGAGGACGTAGAGCGGGGCGTCGGGCAGTTCGACGGCGGTGGGGGCGAACTCGTCGACGTCGGGCATGTCGACGACGACGAAGCCCGGCTTGCCCTCGCGGCTGAGCAGCGGTGCGAGGGCGGAGGCGGGGGCCCGGTCCGGGTGAACGGCGAGCAGGGCGCCCTCGTCGCCCACCGAGGCCTCGGCGTCTGCGGCGTACGTACGGATCTCGGCGGCCGGCAGGCCCGCGATCTCGTGCACCCCCGTCTCGATCAGTCGCTCTGCCTGTGCGCTCAGGGACGGGAGTACGGGCAGAACGGCGGTGGTGCCGGGCGTGGTCTCGGGCACGATGCTCCCTGGGTCGGCGGCGTGAACAGTGAGGCAACGCGGCGAAACGCCGGGACGTTCCCCGGGTCAGGCATGGGATCGGCCCGACAGGCCGTTTCGCTGCCACTCACGGGGCGTCACGCCGTAGGCCGCCCGGAAGGCACGGCTGAAATGGCTGGGGCTCACGAAGCCCCAGCGCCGGGCGACGGTCGCGACCCCCTCTCCCGGGGCGGACCGCAGAAGATCCTTGCGGCACCGTTCGAGGCGCTGCGTCCGGATCCACTCCCCCACCGTGACGCCCTCCAGCTCGAACAGCTTGTGCAGGTAGCGGACCGACATGAAGTGCGCGGCGGCGATCCCCGGCGGGCACAGCCCGGGGTCGGAGAGGTTGCGCAGGATGTGGTCCTGCACGCGCACGAGGGTGGCCGCGGCGGTCTCCGGCGCCCGGGTGGTGAAACGGCCGCGGCGCTCGTTGATCAGCAGCGCCAGCAGGTCGAGCGCGGTGGCGGCGAACTGACGGCCCGCGACGGCGTCGAAACCGGCCGCTTCACGGGCCAGGCGCGCGAAGTAGGTCGCCACCAGTGCGGCACCGCCCTCCCGGCCGGAGAACGCCGTGGCGGTCACCGCCCGCAGATCGTCGTCCCGCACGCGGAGATCCTCGCGAGGGAAGTGGAAGGACGTGAAGCTGAACCTGTTCCGCACCTGCTTGCAGAACAGCCGGGAGGAGTCCGAGAGGGAGAAGTCGCCCGGCCCTATCAGGGCTTCCCTCCCGTCCTGCTCCTTGAGGGAGCTGCCTCGCCGCTGAAGGGTGAGGATGAGGAACTCCTTCCCGTCCCGGGCGATCAGCCGTCTGCTGCGTGTCACGACCTGAGGGCCCGCCTCGACGTGCGAGACCCGTAAGGAACCCAGCTCGTCGCTGACGATCTTTCCTGGCGACGGGTCCTTCTCGAGCAGTCGCACATCGAGCGGGATGAAGGTGCGTGACACGGCCTGGTGCCAACGCTCCCCCCGGTCGGCCGCCGACAGTGACGCGGTGCAAAGGACGACGGCCATCCGGTCCCCCCTGGGCATCATCGAGGGCCGGCAGCTCCGATCCGCTGCCGGCCCTGCTGATGTCACCACCCCGGCCGAGGACCGTCCAGGAAGAATCGGAGGAAGAATTCGATCACTTCTGCTCGATCACTGCTGTTCGATCACTTCTGCAGGAAGGCGAGCAGGGCCGAGTTGACCTCCTCCGCGTGGGTCCAGAGCAGGCCGTGCGGGGCGCCCTCGATCTCCACGTAGTCCGCAGCGGGAAGGGCCTTGTGGAACTGCCGTGCCGTCCCGTCCACCGGCAGGATGCGGTCGCCGGTGCCGTGCAGGATCAGGGCGGGCACATCGATCGCCGGGATGTCGGCCCGGAAGTCGGTGTACCAGGTGGAGGGCGCGGCGGAGGCCGCGAAGAAGCCGCCGCCCGCGGCGACGTTCCAGCTGTTGCGGACGGCCTCCTCGCTGATCCGGGTGCCGAGGTTCTCGTCGAGGTTGTAGAAGTCGTTGTAGAAGTTCGTGTAGTACGCGTACCGGTCCGCCTTCACGGCCGCGACGATCTCGTCGAAGAACTCCTTCGGGGCGACCCCGCCCGGGTTGTCGTCCGACTTGAGCAGGCAGGGCTCCAGCGAGGCGAGGAAGGCGACCTTGGCGACCCGGCCGGAGCCGTGGGCGGACACGTAGCGGGCGACCTCGCCGGTGCCCATCGAGAACCCGACGAGGACCGCGTCCCGCAGGTCGAGGGTCTCCATCACGGTGTTCAGGTCGGCCGCGAAGGTGTCGTAGTCGTAGCCGGTCGTCGGCTGCGAGGACTGTCCGAAGCCGCGCCGGTCGTACGTGATCACGCGGTACCCGGCGTCGAGCAGCACGGCGCTCTGCCGCTCCCAGGAGTGCCCGTCGAGCGGGAAGCCGTGGATGAGGACGACCGGCTGCCCGGATCCGTGGTCTTCGTAGTACAGGTCGATGGAGGTGGAGTTCTCCTGGCCCACGGTGATGTACGGCATGCGCTGCTTCCTCGATTTCGGAGGGCGGGTGGAAGGGACGCGGCCACGCTAGGCCGGAGGCCGTGCGGCCGGTTGCCGTGCAGCGCACGACTCCTTGACCGGGCGCGCACTCCTGTCAGTCTGCAACAGCGGCGGAAAGGTTCGCCGTCACGACTCCGCAGGAAATGGGCCTGGTCCGCCGGTGCCCTGACGGAGACCCGTACGTCGTCGTGGGCGCGTGATCCGCTGCCATCTGACTGATCGTTAATTCACCGCGCCGCGCCCGCCGGGCGTGACACCATCGGCGGCATGGATGGATTCTTGACGCCTGATCAGATCGAGGCCCGCAAGTCCCGTGCGTTCGCCGCCGCCGTCGGGGCGGGTCGTGATCTGGGGCTCACGGTGACCGACGCGACGGTGATCTACGACGTGTTCTCCGTCGTGGTGCATCTCGCCCCGTCGCCGGTGGTGGTGCGGGTGCCGACCGTCCTGCCGTCGTACTCCGACGCCGGCTTCCAGGCGGCGCGGCAGCGGATGGAGCTCGATGTCGTGGCGTGGCTCGCGGAGCAGGGGCACCCGGTGATTCCGCCGAGCCCGCTCGTGCCCAGGGAGCCCGTGCGGCGCGACGGTTTCTCGATGACGTTCTGGCAGTTCGTCGAGCTGGACAACAGCGCCGAGCCGGATTACGCGCACAACTCCGCGCTGGTCGCCGATCTGCACGCCGCGCTGCGCGAGTACCCCGGTGAGCTGCCGTTCCTGTCCGCGGCCGAACCGCGGTTCGTCTCCGAGGGGCTTGCCGTGCTCGAAGGGCGGCCCGACCTCCTGGAACCGGCCGACCTCGACCGCGCGCGCCGTGAGTGGGAGATCCTGGAGCCCCTCGTCAGCTCACGCGCGGCGTTCGAGGCGGCGTTCCCCGGCATCGAGTTCCAGCCGATCCACGGGGACTCCCCCGCCGCCAACATCGTCTCCGCCGCGGACGGCGAGCTGTACTCCGACTTCGAGCTGACCACGCTCGGCCCGGTCGAGTGGGACCTGGCGGCTCTCGGCCCCGAGTGCGAGGCCGCGTACAACACGGCCGCCGAACGCCGGGGCCTGCGGCGGCTCGACGAGGGCGTCCTGCGCGTCGTCAACGCCGTGGGCATGTCCCGCGCGGTGGCCTGCCTCGCCCTCGCACCGCAACTGCCCCTGCTCGTGGAGGCGCTGAAGCCGGCGGTGGAGCAGTGGCGGACCATGCCGTTCGCGGGCGGACTGGGCGCCGAGTGACCGGGGTTCCGCTCACTCCGGCAGGGGCCGGTCGTCGACCACGTGCTTCATGACGAGGGTGGACGTCAGCCGCTGGATGCCGGGGAGGCGGGCGAGCTGCTGGTCGTAGAGCTGCTGGAAGGCGGCGAGGTCGGTGGTGGCGACGCGCAGGAGGTAGTCGGGGTCGCCGAACAGGCGCTGGGCCTGGAGCACGTGCGGCACGGCGGCCACGGCCTCCTCGAAGGCGGTGACGGTGTCGGCGTCCTCCCGGCGCATGGTGACGAAGACCAGGGCCTCGAAGTCGAGGCCCACGGCGGCCGGATCGACGACCGCCCGGTAGCCGCGGATCGCACCTTCGCGTTCGAGATCGCGCAGACGGCGGTGGCAGGGAGAGACGCTCAGCTTCACTCGGGCGGCCAGCTCGGTGACCGTGAGACGGCCGTCCAACTGCAGCTCGGTAAGAATTTTCCGGTCCAGGGCATCCATGGAGAAGATTCTGCCCCAGATCGCGCGATCAAGGGGTAAAGAAGGGAACACTTTCGGGCAGATCCGACCTAGCCTTTCTCACGCGACACCGCATGTGAGAGGGGCCCATCCATGGACACGACGACGCTGGCGGCATTTCTGGCAGTGGATCTGCTGCTGATATTCACCCCTGGCGCGGACTGGGCCTACGCGATCTCGGCGGGTCTTCGGGACCGGTCGGTCGTGCCGGCGGTCGCCGGGCTGGTGGCCGGATACGCCGGATACACCCTGCTCGCGGTCGCGGGGCTGGTGGTGATCGTGGCGAGTTCGGGAACGCTGCTGACCGCGCTGACCGTGGCGGGGGCCGGCTATCTGGTGTGGCTCGGCTGGGGCGTGCTGCGACAGCCGGACGTCCTCGAGGCATCCGAGGTGGAGGCGGTCACCTCCGGATCCTCCCGACTGCGGACCATGCTCAGGGGGGCCGGAATCTCCGGCCTCAACCCCAAGGCCCTGCTGCTGTACTTCTCGCTCTTCCCGCAGTTCATCGACCCGGCGGGCGGCTGGCCGGTCGCCGGGCAGACCGGCCTGCTCGGCACGTTGCACATGACCGCCTGCGCGGTCGTCTATCTCGCCGTCGGCGTCCTCGCCCGCACCGTCCTCAGGACCAGGCCCTCCGCGGCCCGGGCGGTCACGCGTGTCTCCGGTGCCATGATGATCGCCATCGGCGGTCTCCTGCTCGTGGAACGCCTGGCCGGCTGACGGATCCCGCGCACGGCACCCGCTACCCGGTATCGAGGGAGAGCACATGGCAGAGCGGACCCGCGTCGACCGCGCCTGAGGTCAGCGGAGGATCACCGTGCGCCTGCCCTGGACGAACACCCGGCCCTCGCAGTGCCAGCGGACCGCCCGGGTCGGCGGTGAGTGGTGGATGTTGATCGCCGCTCCAGCAGGAACCGCGAGACGGCGTGGACGATGCCGGGGGCCTCGGGGCAGTCGAGGGTCAGGACGTGCTCCGTCTGGGGTGACGCCGTCTGTGGCGAAGTGCTCATCAGGGCACCTCCGCGCCACGGAACTCGCTCATCGCGTCGATGAGCCAGCGCGCCAGGTGGTCGGCGAACGAGGAGCGCGGGAGCAGGTGGTAGGCCGGCGCGTCGTCGATCTGCCGGAGCAGCACCGCGACCGGGCCCACCGTGGTCGACACCGCCTGGCCCGGACCGAAGGCCCGGGGGTGCAGGTCCAGGGGACAGCCCTTCTCCAGCACCTGCCGGGCCGACGGGCCGCGCAGCTCCAGCGTGGTGCGGTTGGCGGAGACGTCCACGACCGAGCCCGGGTCTCCGCCGAGCGCCTCGCGCAACTCGGCGGTCACAGCGGTCCCGTCGGCCCGGGAGATGACGAGCCACTCGTCGGGGCCCAGCCAGAGGGCCGTGTGCGGTCCGGAGGCGGTGGTGTGGCCGCACTCGCGCGGGAGCCGCGTCCCCAGGGTCTTCTCGATCCGTTCGGCCGTCTCGGAGGCGGGGTCGACGCGCACGTTCACCATGGTGAGGAACGGCAGCTCCCTGAGGGTGACGCCCCGGGCGCCGGTGACGGCGGCGGCCCGCATCCGGTCCTCCAGATGGTCCAGGGGACTCCTGCGCAGGGCCACCGGGCCCGTGTCGATCGTCGGCTCAGCCATCTCGCTTGGTCCCTTCGGGGTCGTAGAGGACGCACTCGGCCACCTCGACGGGCACCAGGTCCTCGCCCACCGGGGCGAGCAGGGTCTCGCCGATCCTGGCCCGTCCGCCGGCGACGAGGGCGAGGGCGAAGGGGCGGCCGAGGGCCGGGCTGTGGTAGCTGGAGGTGACGTGGCCGAGCATCGGGACCGGCCCGGCCTCGGGGGTGATCGGCACGTCCGGCGCGACGAGTTGGGTGCCCTCGGGCAACCGGGTCGTGCGGTCGCTCGGCAGCAGGCCGACCAGGTGCTTGCGGTCGGTGCGGGAGGTGTCCGGGCGGGCGAAGGACCGTTTCCCGATGAAGTCCTTCTGCTTCGAGACCACCCAGGACATGCCCGCGTCCTGCGGGGTGACGGTGCCGTCGGTGTCCTGGCCGACGATGATGTAGCCCTTCTCGGCCCGCAGGACGTGCATGGTCTCGGTGCCGTAGGGGGTGATGCCGTAGGGCCGGCCGATCGCGTCCACTTCCTCCCACACCGCGAGGCCGTACCACGCGGAGACGTTGATCTCGTAGGCGAGTTCGCCGGAGAAGGAGATCCGGCAGACGCGGGCCGGGATGCCGGAGGCCAGGGTGGTCTCGCGGAAGGCCATGAACGGGAAGGCCTCGTTGGACAGGTCGACGTCGGGGGCGAGATGGGCGACGACCTCGCGCGACTGCGGGCCCACGACGGCGATCGTCGCCCACTGCTCGGTCACCGAGGTGCAGTGCACGTCGAGTTCGGGCCACTCGGTCTGGAGCCACTCCTCCAGCCAGTCCAGGACACCGGCGGCGCCGCCGGTCGTGGTGGTCATGAAGTAGCGGTCGTCGTCGAGGCGGAGTGTCACACCGTCGTCGAAGATCATGCCGTCGGGCTTGCACATCACGCCGTAGCGGGCCATGCCGGGCTTCAGCTTCTTGAAGGCGTTGGTGTAGACGCGGTTGAGGAACTCGCCCGCGTCCGCGCCCCGGATCTCGATCTTGCCGAGGGTGGAGGCGTCCATGAACGCCACCCCCTCTCGGGCCGCCCGGCACTCCCGGGCGACGGCCGTGTCCATGTCCTCACCGTGCTGCGGGTAGTACCGGGGGCGCTTCCACTGCCCGACGTCCTCGAACTCCGCGCCGTGCGCGACATGCCAGCCGTGGATCGAGGTGGTGCGCTCCGGGTCGAACAGCTCACCGCGCTCACGCCCGGCCAGCGCGGCGAACGCGATCGGTGTGTACGGCGCCCGGTAGGCCGTGGTGCCGATCTCGCCCGGCGTACCGCCGAGGAGTTCGGCGATCACCCCGATCGCGTTGACGCCGGACGTCTTGCCCTGGTCGTTGGCCGTGCCGAGCGAGGTGTAGCGCTTGACGTGCTCGACGCCGCGCATGCCGGCGCCGGTCGAGCGCAGGACGTCGGCGACGGTGACATCGCGTTGCAGGTCGACGAAGTGGGTGTCCCAGGAGTCTGCGGGCACCAGCCACAGGGCGCGCACCTCGGAGCGCTCCGGCTCGGACCGGGCCGGCGGCACCGGGACCGGGAACCCGGCCTCCGTAGCGGCCAGCGCACCCGCCCGCGCTCCCTCGGCCAGACAGCCGTCGAGGTCGTACGACCCCCGCGCCGCCCCCACGACCTGCTGATCCCGTACCGCGCCCTCGGGAACGAACGCGACCAGCTCCTCGTCCCAGCGCAGCCGCCCCTGCCGCTGGCTGTGCAGATGCACCACCGGGCTCCACCCGCCCGACACGGCGAGCAAGTCGCAGTCGAACGACTCCGGTTCACCGCCGTCGAGGGCCCGGACCGTGACACCCGTGATCCGTCCGTCTCCCTCGGTCCCGACCACCGCGCTGCCCGTCAGCACCCGTACCCCGGTCGCCGCGGCGGCCGCGGCGGCGCGGGAGGACAGCTCGGCGCGCGCGTCCACCACGGCGGCGACGGGGATGCCCGCGTCGTGCAGATCGGCGACCGTGTCGTAGGCGCTGTCGTTGGTGGTGCTCACCACGGCCCGCGAACCCGGCGCCACGGCATACCGGTTGAGGTACGTCCGCACGGCCCCGGCGAGCATCACCCCGGGCCGGTCGTTGCCGGCGAAGACCAGCGGACGCTCGTGCGCGCCGGTCGCCAGGACCACCTGACGGGCCCGGATGTGCCACAGCCGCTGCCGGGAGACGCCTTCCGGAGTTCCGAGGTGGTCGGTGCGCCGCTGGAGGGCCAGTACGTAGTTGTCGTCGTAGGAGCCGAAGGCCGTGGTGCGGGGCAGCACGACGACCTCGGGGGCGGCGTCGAGGGCCGCCCGGACGTCGGCGACCCACTCGGGGTCGGAGAACAGCGAACCGCCGGGCTCGGGCTGGTCGTCGACGAGGATCACGCGGGCGCCGGAGCCGGCGGCAGCCGCGGCGGCCGCGAGCCCGGCGGGACCGGCGCCGACGATCAGGACGTCGGTGTGCACGTACTTCTTGTCGTAGACGGCGGGGTCGGGGGTCGGGTCGAGCCGGCCCATCCCGGAGAGGGTCGTGGCGGACAGGCCGTCGTACAGCTCCACCGTCGTCGCCGGGAGCATGCCCTCCGAGCAGGGGCCGTCGAGCTGCACCAAAGCGTTGGGCTCCTCGGCACCGGCGGCGACGATGCCGCGCGGGCGGCCCCGGTACAGGGACGGGGCGACCTCGACGAGGCCGTTCGCCAGCATGGCCGAGGCGAGGGTGTCGCCGACGTGGCCGGTCAGTTCCCGGCCGTCGACGGTGAACCGCAGCACGGTGCCACGGTCGATACGGCCGCCCTGCGGGAGCCGGAAGTGCTGTTCGGTCATCGGTTCCCTCCGGGACGGGGCTCGTCGAGGCGGTACGAGGTCAGCACCTCGTGGGTGGCGGTGTCGCGCAGGACGTTGAACCAGCGGCGGCAGCCGATGCTGTGCATCCACCGTTCCGCGAAGGGGCCCTTGGGGTTGTCCCGGTAGAACACGTACGCGGCCCACTGCTCGTCGGTGAGCTCGCCCGGGTTCTCGGGGTGGGGGACGTGGGCCTGGCCGCCGTAGTGGTACTCGGTCTCGTTGCGCGGACCGCACCAGGGGCAGGTGATGAGCAGCACGGTGGTGTCCTCCTCAGTGGGCCACGGCCGCTGCGCCGTGTTCGTCGATCAGGGCGCCCGTCGTGAAGCGTTCGAGGGCGAAGGGGGCGTTCAGCGGATGCGGCTCGCCCGTGGCGAGGGTGTGCGCGAAGGTCCAGCCGGCGGCCGGGGTGGCCTTGAAACCGCCGGTGCCCCAGCCGCAGTTGACAAAGAGGTTCTCGACGGGGGTCCTGCCGATGATCGGGGACGCGTCCGGGGTGACGTCGACGATCCCGCCCCAGGTGCGCAGCACGTGCGCGCGGGCGAAGACGGGGAACAGCTCGACGGCGGCGGCCATCTGCTGCTCGATGACGTGGAAGGAGCCGCGCTGCCCGTAGCCGTTGTAGGAGTCGACCCCCGCGCCCATCACCAGCTCGCCCTTGTGGGCCTGGGAGACGTAGACATGGACGTGGTTCGACATCACCACCGTCGGGTGCACCGGCTCGTGCAGCTCGGAGACCAGCGCCTGGAGCGGATGGGACTGCACCGGCAGCCGGACGCCCGCCCGCTCGGCCAGCACACTGCTGTGCCCGGCCGCCGCGAGACCGACCCGGCCGGCGTGGATGCGTCCGAGGTTGGTCTCGACGCCCACGACACGGTCGCCGTCCTTGAGGAACCCGGTGACCTCGCAGCCCTGGATCAGGTCCACGCCCAGCTCGTCGGCGCGGCGGGCCAGCGCCCAGGCGACGTGGTCGTGCTTGGCGATGCCGGCCCGGGGCTGGAAGGTGGCGCCGAGGACCGGATAGCGGGTGCGGGACGAGACGTTGAGGATGGGGCAGACCTTGGCGACCTCGTCCGGTTCGAGCCACTGGGCGTCGACTCCGTTGAGACGGTTGGCGTTGGCCCGGCGCACGCCCTCGCGGACGTCCTGGAGGGTGTGCGCGAGGTTGAGGACGCCCCGCTGGCTGAACAGGAAGTCGTAGTCCAGCTCCTCGGGGAGCCGCTCCCACAGTTTCAGGGCGTGTTCGTAGATCGCCGCGCTCTCGTCCCAGAGGTAGTTGGAGCGGATGATCGTGGTGTTGCGGGCCATGTTGCCGCCGGCCAGCCAGCCCTTCTCCAGGACGGCGACGTTGGTGATGCCGTGGTTCTTGGCGAGGTAGTAGGCGGTGGCCAGGCCGTGGCCGCCCGCGCCGACGATGACGACGTCGTACGAGGAGCGCGGCTCGGGGGTGCGCCACAGGAAGTCCGGGTGCTCCGGCAGCGGCTGGGCGGTCATGTCGCGCCTCCGTTCGCGTGGGAGAGGTGGGGATAGAGGGGGAAGGCGGCGGCGAGCTTGCCGACCCGGTCGCGCAGTGCGTCCTCGGGCTGTTCGCCCTTGAGGGCCTGGGCGATGATGTCGGCGACCTCGCGGAACTCCGCGTCGCCGAAGCCGCGGGTGGCCAGGGCCGGGGTGCCGATCCGCAGCCCCGACGAGACCATCGGCGGGCGTGGGTCGAACGGCACCGCGTTGCGGTTGACGGTGATGCCGACGCGGTGCAGCCGGTCCTCGGCCTGCCGGCCGTCGAGCGCGGAGTTCCGCAGGTCGACGAGGACCAGGTGGACTTCGGTGCCGCCGGTGAGCACCGTGATCCCGGCCTCGGCCACATCGTCGGAGAGCAGCCGTCCGGCGAGGATGCGGGCGCCGTGCAGGGTGCGCTGCTGGCGCTCCTTGAACTCCTCCCCCGCCGCCACCTTGAAGGCGACCGCCTTCGCCGCGATGACATGCTCCAGCGGGCCGCCCTGCTGGCCCGGGAAGACCGCCGAGTCGATCTTCTTGGCCAGGTCGGCCCGGCTGAGGATCACGCCGCCGCGCGGGCCGCCGAGGGTCTTGTGCGTGGTGGTCGTGACGACGTCGGCGTACGGCACCGGGTTGGGGTGCAGGCCCGCGGCCACCAGCCCGGCGAAGTGGGCCATGTCCACGAGGAGATACGCGCCCACCCGGTCGGCGATCCTGCGGAACGCGGCGAAGTCCAGCCGCCGCGCGTAGGCCGACCAGCCGGCGACGATCATCCGGGGCCGGTGCGCGAGGGCGAGTTGCTCGACCTCGTCCATGTCGACGCGCAGATCGGACGCGCGCACGTGGTACGGCACGACGCCGTACAGCTTGCCGGAGTAGTTGAGGCGCATGCCGTGGGTCAGGTGACCGCCGTGCGCCAGGTCGAGCCCGAGGATCGTGTCGCCCGGCTTCAGCAGCGCGGACATCGCGGCGGCGTTGGCCTGGGCGCCCGAGTGGGGCTGCACGTTCGCGGCGTCGGCGCCGAACAGGTCCTTCACCCGGGCGATGGCCAACCGCTCGACGGCGTCGACGTGTGCGCAGCCGCCGTAGTAGCGGCGGCCCGGGTAGCCCTCGGCGTACTTGTTGGTCAGGACCGAGCCCTGGGCCTCCATGACGGCGGCCGGGGCGAAGTTCTCCGAGGCGATCATCTCGAGGGTGGACTGCTGGCGGTGCAGCTCGGCGTGCACGGCGGTGGCGACGTCCGGGTCGAGTTCGCCGAGCGGGAGGTCGAGGGGGGAGGCGAGTGTGCTGGTCGACGGGCTGGTTGCCATCTGTGCACCATCCTGGTGGCCGACTAATGCGCAACTGATATATCAGACTCTGCGGTACGGTATGGGAGCTCGCCGGACAGGTCAAGGGGGCATTCATGCAGCAGTTGGCGACCGAGCCCGCGGACGGGGCACCCGGGGGCGAGGAGCTGTCGCTCGCCGAGCGCGCCTACCGCGCCATCCGCGACCGGCTCGTCATGCTCGAGATCCGCCCGGGCGCGCCGATCCACGAGGAACAGCTGGCGCAGTCCCTCGGCGTCGGACGGACGCCGGTGCGCGAGGCGCTCAAGCGGCTCCAGTACGAGCGGCTGATCACGACCTTCCCCCGGCGCGGCACCTTCGCCACCGAGGTCAACATCACGGATCTGGCCCATATCTCCGAGGTGCGTCAAGAGCTGGAACCGCTGGCCGCCGCCCAGGCCGCGCGCCGCGCCACGGCCGCGGACCGGGCGGTCCTGACGGCCCTGCGGCAGGAGCTGGAGAGCGCGCATTCAGGCCGGCACGACGACGCCGGGCTCATGCGTCTGGACCTCCAGGTCCACCGCGCCGTCTACGCCGCCGCGCACAACCCCTACCTGGAGGACACCCTCGTCCGCCACGACAACCTCGCCACCCGCATCTGGTGCCTGTTCCTCGACCGGCTGTCCGACATGGCCGGACACGTCGAGGAGCACGGGCCGTTGATCGAGGCGATCGTGGCGGGTGAACCGGAGAAGGCGGCACAGCTCGCCCGCGGTCATGTCGAGGGGTTCGAGCGGGCGATCCGCGCGGCCATCTGACAGCGGGACCTGTTCAGCCCAGGCGTGGCCGTCCCGCAAGCGTGGCCCACGGATGCGGGGCGATGTCGTCCTCGGGGAGCCGGGCGATCATGGCCGGCGCGGTGCGCGCGGGCTCCTCGTACCAAGCACGTCATGCACAACCACGAGCGCTGATCCACCCCGGCGGGAGTCGCGATAGCGGGCGCCCTGCGCGGGTACCCGCTTCCGAATACGGTCAGATGCGAGCAGAAAGGGCATAAACAGGTCGGGATCACCTGCGGAGGCACCGTGGAGGGACGCGTACCCGAGGATCTCGCGGTCGTCGTCGACGCCCGCGGGGCGATCACGGCGTGGAGCGACGGTGCTCGCCGCCTGCTCGGATACGACGCCGCCGAGATCGTGGGCCGGACCGTCGGCCGACTGCTCGCCGCCGACCTCCCGGAATCCACGCGCCGGCATGTGGCCGACGGACAGCGGTGGGCCGGTGAGGTCGCCCTCCGGCACCGGGACGGCCACCGTGTCGTGGTACGGCTGCAGGGAACGCCGCTGACGGACGCCGGCCGCGGGCGGCTCTGGCTGGTGACCGGCACCACACCGGCGCACACGGCGAGGCGGGCCGAGCCCGAAGCCCTGCCCCTGTGGGACCTCACGCTCTCCCAGCTCCCGGTGGCGGTGGCGGTCTACGACCGGGAGGCCCGGCTCGTGGCCGCCAACGAGGTCATGACCCAGGTGATGGGCCGGACCGTGGAGGAGATGAGGGGTCTGACCCTGTGGGAGATCCACCCCACCTGGCCCTTCGACAAGTACGACCGCCTCCAGCGGGAGGTTCTGCGCACCGGCGAGATGATCTTCCACGAGGAGCACGGCCTGGCCCCGGGCGAGACCCGGCCGCACGCCTGGTCCATGTACATGTCGCCGTTGAAGGACGAGACCGGCACGGTCCAGGGGCTGTCCGCGACCGTGTTCGACACCACTGAGCAGTCCTGGGCCCGCCGCCGGCTGGCGGTGCTCAACGACGCCAGTCTCCGCATCGGGAGCACCCTGGACGTGGCCCGGACGGCGGACGAGCTGGCCGAGGTGGCGGTGAGCGGGTTCGCGGACTTCGTCACCGTGGACCTGCTGGAGTCCGTCGCCCTGGGGGACGAGCCGGAACCGCTGCCGCTGGACGCGCCGGTCACCGTGCGGCGCACCGCTCAGCGGTCGGTGCTGGCGGGCTGCCCCGAGTCGGTGATCCCCTCGGGCGAGACGACGCTCTACCCCGTGGACACGCTGCCCGTGCGGACGCTGGTCGGCGGCCGGGGCACCCGGCACCGGCCGGGGGATCCGGGGATGCGGGAGTGGATCAGCTCCTCGCCCGCCCGCGCCGAGTCCGTGGCCAAGCACATGATCCACTCGGTGATGATGGTGCCGCTGCGCGCCCGGGGGGTGACCCTGGGCCTGGTGCACTTCCTGCGGCACCGGACGCCGGAGCCGTTCAGCGAGGACGACCTGCTGCTCGCGGAGGAGATCGTCGCCAGGGCGGCGGTGAGCGTGGACAACGCCCGCCGCTACACCCGGGAACGCCGTACGGCACTGGCGCTCCAGCGCAGTCTGCTGCCCGACCGGCCTCCGGAGCTGGCGGCCATGGAGGTCGCCTACCGCTATCTGCCGACCGGTTCCGGAGCGGACATCGGCGGCGACTGGTTCGACGTGATCCCGCTGTCCGGCGCCCGGGTCGCCCTGGTCGTGGGTGATGTGGTGGGCCACGGCATCCACGCGTCCGCCACGATGGGCCGGCTGCGGACCGCCGTACGGACGCTCGCGGATGTCGATCTCGCCCCCGACGAGCTGCTCACCCAGCTGGACGACCTCGTCCTCAGGCTCGACCGGGAGGAGGGCCCGGAGGTGCGCGGGCGGTCGGCGGAGGCGTCGGGGCAGGTCGGAGCGACCTGTCTGTACGCCGTGTACGACCCGGTGTCCCGTCGCTGCACCATGGCCCGCGCCGGGCATCCGCAGCCGGCGCTCGTCACGCCGGACGGCGGCGTACGGTTTCTCGACCTGCCGGCCGGGCCGCCGCTGGGCCTGGGCGGCCTGCCGTTCGAGGCGATCGAGGTGCGGCTGGAGGAGAACAGCCTGCTCGCCCTCTACACCGACGGGCTGATCGAGGCGGCCGACCACGACATCGAGGTCGGGCTCGGCCTGCTGCGCCAGGCGCTGAGCACCCCCGCCGACGCGCTGGAGGAGACCTGTGACCGGGTGCTGCGGACCGTGCTGGGCGGCCGTTCCGCCGACGACATCGTGCTGATGCTGGCCCGGACCGCCGCGCTCGGCGCCGAACAGGTGCACACCTGGCAGCTGCCACCGGACCCCGCCGCCGTGGCCCGGGCCCGCAAGCTGGCGGGCGGACAACTGGCCGCCTGGGGACTCACGGAGGCGGCGTTCACGACGGAGCTGATCGTCAGCGAACTGGTCACCAACGCCCTGCGCTACGGCGGCGCCCCCATCGAACTGCGGCTGATCCGCGACTCGACCCTCATCTGCGAGGTGTCCGACGGCAGCAACACCGCACCCCACCTGCGCCGGGCCCGCGTCTTCGACGAGGGCGGACGCGGCCTGCTCCTCGTCGCCCAGCTCTCCGACCGCTGGGGCACCCGCCAGACCGCCACGGGCAAGACGATCTGGGCGGAACAGCCGCTGCCCTCCGAGACGTCCCTCTGAGCCGCCGGCCGCACGCGCCCCGGCCGGGAGGCGGGCGCGCCCGAAACGGCATGCCGACACGTGTGAGGGGTACTCCGACGATCTTGGAAGACCGGCCCCCGAGCCGGACGTCGGAAGGAGAGCCGTGTCGAATGAGACGGTGAGGAACGTGTTCGTGCTAGGGCTCGACGAGGCCAATCTGCCGACCCTTCGGCAGGTCCCGGGAGCCCAACGGCTGCGTTTTCACCAGCTGCTGACCGTCGAGGAACTCCAGGTCGGCGAGGTGCACCTGCCCACGCTGCTGGACAAGGCCCAGGGTGTGCTGGACGCCTTCGACGGAAGCATAGACGCGATCGTCGGCTACTGGGACTTCCCGGTCAGCACCCTCGTCCCGATCCTCAGCGAACGCTACGGAACCCGCAGCACGAGCCTGGAGTCGGTGGTCAAGTGCGAGCACAAGTACTGGAGCCGGCTGGAACAGCAGAAGGCCACCGACCGGCACCCGCGCTTCGGCAGGGTCGACCTGTCGGCCGAGCCGCCGAGCCCGCCGGAGAAGGTCACCTTCCCCATGTGGCTCAAGCCCGCACTCTCCTACTCCTCCGAGCTGGCCTTCGGAGTCGATGACGAAGAGGAGTTCCGCACGGCGGTCGCCGAGATCCGCGACGGCATATCCCGGATCGGGGGCCCCTTCGAGCACATCCTCGAACGCATCGACCTGCCGCCGGAGATGGACGGCGTGGGCGGCCAGGTCTGCCTGGCGGAGGAGTCGATGTCCGGCGTCCAGGTCGCCGTGGAGGGCTACGTCCACCAGGGCGAGGTGACGGTCTACGGAGTCCTGGACTCCATCCAGTACCCGGACTCCCCCTGCTTCCTGCGCCACCAGTACCCCTCGACGCTGCCCCAGCCGGTCATCGACGAACTCCACGACGTCTCCGGGCGCGTGATGCGGCAGATAGGCATGGACACGGCCACCTTCAGCATCGAGTACTTCTACGACCCGCGGACCCAGGGGATCAGCCTGCTGGAGATCAATCCCCGGCACTCCCAGTCGCACGCGGAGCTGTTCCAGTACGTCGACGGCGTGCCCAACCACCACTGCATGGTCAGCCTCGCCCTCGGCGAGGACCCCCGCATGCCGCAGGGCGAGGGCCCGTACGCGATGGCGGCGAAGTGGTACCACCGCTGGTTCACCGACGGGGCGGTGCGCCGGGTGCCCGGGCCCGAGGAGATCGCCCGCATCGAGCGGGAGAACCCGGGCGTGCGCATCGAGGTGGTCCCCGACGAGGGCAGCAGGCTCTCGGAACTCCCCGGACAGGACAGCTACAGCTACGAGTTGGCGCACATCTTCACCGGCGGGGCGGACGAGAAGGAGATGCGCGAGAAGTACGACCACTGCGTGGCCGCCCTGGACCTCGCCGTCGAGGACGCCCCGCGAGAGTAAGGAGCACATGGGTTCCATGCGTTACGTGACCAACCTGCCGTACGCGACGAAGGAAGACGAGCACGTCACGATCCCGATGTCCGACGGGGTCCGGCTCTCGGCGCACATCTGGCGCCCGACCTCCTCGGACCAGGAGCCGGTGCCCGCGGTGCTGGAGTACATCCCGTACCGCAAGCGCGACCTGACGGCCGTACGCGACTCGATCCACCACCCGTACCTCGCCGGACACGGCTACGCCTGCGTCCGCGTCGACCTGCGCGGCACCGGGGACTCGGAGGGCGTGCTGCGGGACGAGTACCTGGAGCGGGAGCAGGCGGACGCGGAGGAGGTCCTGGCCTGGCTGGCGGAACAGCCCTGGTGCGACGGCGGCACGGGCATGATGGGCATCTCCTGGGGCGCGTTCGCCGCGCTCCAGGTGGCGGCCCGCCGGCCGCCGGGCCTGAAGGCCATCGCCATCGCCTCCTTCACCGACGACCGGCACGCCGACGACATGCACTACATGGGCGGCGCCCTGCTGTCGGACAACCTGGCCGAGGCGGGCACCATGTTCGCCTACGCCACCTGTCCGCCCGACCCGGCCGTGGTCGGCGACCGCTGGCGCGAGATGTGGCATGAACGGCTGGAGCAGACCGAGCCGTGGGTCCTCGAGTGGCTGCGCCACCAGCGCCGTGACGACTACTGGCGGCACGCCTCGGTGTGTGAGGACTACGCGAGTGTGCGCTGCCCGGTCCTGGCCTCCAGCGGCTGGGCGGACGGCTATTCCAACGCCGTGACCCGGCTGCTCGGCAACCTGGACGTCCCCCGCAAGGGGCTGATCGGCCCCTGGTCGCACAAGTTCCCCCACCTCGGGGAGCCCGGCCCCGCCATCGGCTACCTCCAGGAACTCGTACGGTGGTGGGACCACTGGCTCAAGGGCGTCGACAACGGCGTCATGGACGGCCCCATGCTGCGGACGTGGATGCAGGAGAGCGTGCCGCCCTCCACGTCCTACGAGGAACGGCCGGGCCGCTGGGTCGGCGAGCCGGACTGGCCGTCCCCGCACATCCGGCCGGTCGTGCACCCGCTCTCCCGGCACACGATCGGGCCGCCGCAGGACGCGGAAGGGACTCCGGGCGGCGGCGATGCGCTGACCGTGCAGTCCCCGCTGTCGGTGGGCCAGTTCGGAGGCAAGTGGGCCTCCTACAACGCGCCCCCGGACCTGCCGTACGACCAGCGCGAGGAGGACGGCGGCTCCCTCGTCTTCGACACCGAGCCGCTGACCGAGCAGGTGGAGATCCTCGGCTCGCCGAGCGTGGAGCTCGATCTGTCGGTGAGCGAGCCGGTCGCGATGGTGGCCGCGCGGCTGTCCGACGTGAGCCCCGACGGCGCCGCGACCCGTGTCTCGTACGGCATTCTGAACCTCACCCGCCGCGACAGCACGGAGTCCCCCGAGCCGCTGGAGCCGGGCCGGCGCTACCGCGCGACGATCCCGCTCAACGGTGTCGCGCAGGCGTTCCCGCCGGGCCACCGCATCCGGCTCTCCCTGTCCACGTCGTACTGGCCGCTGGCCTGGCCCCCGCCGAAGCCGGCCCTGCTCAGCGTCCACGAGCACTCCAGCACCCTCACCCTGCCGGTCCGGCCGGTGGAGGAACCCGACGAGGTACCGTCGTCCCCCTTCGGCGAACCCGAGGGCACTCCCCCGCTCGCCACGAGCCAGCTGACGCCCCCCGAGGAGCGCTGGGAGGTCAAGCGTGACCTGGTCGGCTACCACGCGGAGCTGGACATCATGAAGGACCGGGGCACGGTCCGCTTCGAGGACATCGGCGTCGAGGCCGGCCGCCGCGCCCACGAGCGCTACACAGCGGTCGCCGACGACTTCACCTCGGCCTCCGGCGAGTCCACCTGGACCATGCGGTTCCGGCGGGACGACTGGGACGTACGGGTGGTGACGCACACCCAGCTCCGGTGCGACGAGGAGGACTTCTTCGTGGACGCGACCCTCGACGCGTACGAGGCCGACCGCCGCGTCTTCTCCCGCACCTGGAACGAGAAGGTGCCGCGCGACCTGCTGTAGCACGCGCCGGCTACGCGGGGCGGAGGGGCAGCTCGCTCTCGGTGTGCGTCACGAAGTCGTCCACGAGCCGGTGGAAGAGCGTCGCCAACTGCCGCAGTTCCTCGGGTGACCATGCCGCCAGGGCCAGCTCCATGCCCTGGCGGCGCACCCGTCGCATGCGATCGGCCGCGGCCAGGCCGGCCTCGGTGAGCCGGACGCGGTGGGCGCGCCGGTCGTCCGGGTCCGGGACTCGGGTCACATAGCCGGCTCGCTCCAGGTGCCGCAGCTGCCGGGTGACGTGGGACGCCTCCACCGAGAGCCGGGCCGCCAGCACGCCGGGCCGCAGCGGCTCGCTCTCGGCGATGTGCCGCAGGATCGCCGCGGCGGCCCGGTCGAGCGAGAGTCCCGACTCGGCCATCAGACGCTCGTGCTGCCGGGCCCGGCCGGCCAGATACGTGATGCGCGTGAGGGCCCGCTCGATCTCGGCCAGGGCCGTCGAGGCGGGGTCCGCCACGGGATGCGGTGTGGGCATGGGCCCAGGCTAAAAAAGTTGCTTGACTTAGGCAAGAAGAATCTGCTTGCCTAAGTCAAGCAACCGCGCTTCCCCGTCGCTCCCGGAGGCTCCCATGTCCCACCCCGTCGCCCACCACGCGAAGACCGGATCACCCGCTCCGCCCAGATCGAACGCCGTGGTCGGGGTCCTGGCCTTCGCAGGCATCGTGGTCTCGCTGATGCAGACCCTCGTCATCCCGATCGTTCCCGAGCTGCCGAGATATCTGGACGCCTCCCCCTCGAACGCCGCCTGGGCGATCACCGCCACCCTGCTGGCCGCCGCCGTCGCCACTCCGGTCGTCGGCCGTCTCGGCGACATGTTCGGCAAGCGCCGCATGCTGCTGGTCAGCATCGTGCTGCTGGTGTCCGGCTCGGTCGTCTGCGCCCTGAGCGACTCGCTCGTCCCGATGATCGTCGGCCGGACGCTCCAGGGCCTGGCGGCGGCCGTCGTCCCGCTCGGCATCAGCATCATGCGGGACGTCCTGCCCGCCGAGCGGCTCGCCGGCTCCACCGCCCTGATGAGCGCCTCCCTGGGCATCGGCGGCGCCCTCGGTCTGCCCGCGGCCGCCTTCATCGCCGACCGCTACGACTGGCACACGCTGTTCTGGATCTCCGCCGCCCTCGGTGTCGTCGCCCTGGCGCTCCTTGTGCTGATCGTCCCCGAGTCGAAGGTCCGCACCGGCGGCACCTTCGACCTGCTCGGCTCCCTCGGCCTGTCCGCCGCGCTGGTGTCACTGCTGCTGGCCGTCTCCAAGGGCGGCGACTGGGGCTGGACCAGCGGCACGACCCTGGGTCTGTTCGCCGCCGCGGTCATGGTCTTCCTGCTGTGGGGACGGTACGAACTGCGCACCGCCCAGCCGCTGGTGGACCTGCGCACCACCGCCCGCCGCCAGGTGCTGTTCACCAACCTCGCCTCGGTCGCGCTCGGCTTCTCGATGTTCGCCATGTCGCTCGTCCTGCCGCAGGTCCTCCAGCTGCCCGAGCAGACCGGCTACGGGCTGGGCAAGTCCATGCTGGCCGTCGGCCTGATCCTGGCCCCGCAGGGACTGGTGATGATGGCCATGTCCGCCGTGTCCGCCGCCCTCACCAAGGCGAAGGGACCCAAGGTCACCCTGATGATCGGCGCGGTCGTCGTGGCCGCCGGGTACGGACTGAGCATCGTGCTGATGTCCGAGATCTGGCACATCGTCCTGGTCGCCTGTGTCATCGGCGGCGGTGTCGGCTTCGCCTACGGGGCCATGCCCGCCCTGATCATGGGCGCGGTGCCGGCCTCCGAGACGGCGGCGGCCAACAGCCTCAACACCCTGATGCGCTCCATGGGAACGTCGTTCGCCAGCGCCCTCGCGGGAGTCATCCTGGCGCAGCTGACGACCGGCTTCGGCGGGCACACCCTGCCCTCCGAGAACGGCTTCAGGACGGTCATGGCCCTCGGTGCCGGCGCCGCCCTGCTGGCCTTCTTCCTCGCCTCCTTCCTGCCGCGACGGCAGGCGGCCGGCGAACCGGCCGAGCGGTCCGAGCCGGCCGAGGCAAGCGCCGAAGAGGCTGTGGTGTAGCAGGCTGCACCCCCGGTCCGGGAGCGCGCTCCCTCGTCGCGGCACACGGCGGACGGGATCGTGGTGAGCAGGTCGCAAACGCCGAACCCACCCCTTTCTCCCCCGCATTCCACCCCGAGAGGTACCTCCATGTCCGCGCTCCTCGCCACCGTCAAGTCGTTCGTCGCCAGCCTGCTGCTCTGGAGCTTCTTCACCGTCGGTCTCGGCGCCGCCCTGGGCGCCGGTGCCGTCCTCGACGGCACCCCGAAGGACGTGGCGACCATCGCCGGGTCCGCCGTCGCACTCGTCACCGGTACGCGCCTCGCGAAGAAGCCGAGGATCAAGGGCTTCCTGTCCAGGCCGGGCACGCTCTGGTTCCTGTTCCTGTTCAACGGCGGTGCGGCCGTGGCGATGCACTCGCCCTGGACGGCGTGAAGGGAATCGCCGCCGCTGCCGCCATGGGGCTCGTCTCGCTCGGCGCGGCCGGCGGGATCGTCGCCAACCACCGGAACGCGGCCCACGCCTGAGACACCGCGACCTCCTGGAACTCTTCCCTCCCCCATCCCACCTCACCGGCTCACTGAGGAGACGTCATGTCCGATGCCCTGTCCTGCCCCGTCACCGGCGCCACCGGCCCGCTGCCCGAGTACCCGCTGCCGCGCGCGGCGGAGTGCCCGCTGGCTCCGGCCCCGGTCGCCCAGGAACTGCGGAACGAGAAGCCGATCACCAAGGTGCGGATCTGGAACGGCAGCACGCCCTGGCTGGTCACCCGCCACGCCGACCAGCGGGCCCTGCTGCCCGACTCCCGCGTCAGCGACGACGATCTCGACCCCGGCTTCCCGTACGTCAACGCCCACCGGGCGTCCATCGCTGCGAACTCACCCCGGCTCATCACCAACACGGACGCCCCGGAGCACACGCGGCTGCGGCGGACCGTCAACGGGCCGTTCGTGGTCAAGCGGATCGAGAAGATGCGGGAGCCGGTCCAGAAGATCGTCGACGACCTGATCGACCAGATGCTCGCCGGCCCCAACCCGGTCGATCTGCTCAAGGCGATCGCGCTGCCGGTGCCGTCCCTGGTCATCGCCGAACTGCTCGGAGTGCCGTACTCGGACCACGACTTCTTCCAGCGCAGCAGCAGCCTGGTGCTGGACAGTTCGGTGTCGGCGGAGGAGGCCAGGAGGGTCAGCGGTGAGCTGGCCGCCTACCTGGACAGCCTGATCACGCGTAAGGCGGCCGATCCGGACGACGACGTGCTGTCGGAGATGGCCGGCCGGGTGCGGGCCGGCGAGATGACACACACCGAGGCCGTCCACATGGGCGTCGCGATGCTGATCGCCGGTCACGAGACCACCGCGACGATGATCAGCCTCGGCACCCTCGCCCTGCTCCAGCACCCCGGCCAGCTCGCCCTGCTGCGCGAGAGCGACGACCCGAAGCTGGTCGCGAACGCGGTGGACGAGGTGCTGCGCTATCTGTCCATCGTCCAGACCGGCGTCCGCAGGGTCGCCAAGGACGACATCGAGATCGGTGACGTGGTCATCCGCAAGGGCGACGGCATCATCTTCGACCTGCACGCCGCGAACTGGGACCCTGAGGTCTTCCCCGAGGCCGAGCGGCTGGACATCACCCGCCCGGCCCGGATCCACCAGGCGTTCGGCTACGGCCCCCACCAGTGCCTGGGCCAGAACCTGGCCCGCCTGGAGCTCCAGGTCGTCTACGGCACGCTCTACCGCCGCATCCCGACCCTGCGGCTGGACGCGGCGATCGAGGACCTGGAGTTCGACCACACCGGGACGACCTACGGCGTGCACAGCCTGCCCGTGGCCTGGTGACACCCACTCTCCGAGAAGAACCGAGGTGACAACGATGCGTGTGGAACTGGACGTACCGAAGTGCGTGGCGTCGGGGCAGTGCGTGATGGCCGCTCCTGACGTCTTCGACCAGCGTGACGACGACGGAGTGGCGATCCTGCTGGAGGAGCGACCCGGCGAGGAACTGCGCGGCGAGGTGGAGGAGGCCGTGGCGATCTGCCCGGCCGCCGCGATCCGGCTGGTGGAGTCGTGAGGCGCGTCGTGGTCGTCGGCGCCTCGGCCGCCGGGCTCGCGGCCGTGGAGACGCTGCGCCGGGCGGGCTACGACGGCACGCTCACCCTTGTCGGTGACGAGCCGCGCGCCCCGTACGACCGTCCCCCGCTGTCCAAGCAGATCCTCTCCGGCGAGTGGGGCACCGAGCGGCTGCCGCTGCGCCCGCGAGCCGACCTCCACGCGCTCGGCCTCGACCTGCGGCTGGGGTCGGCGGCGACCGGGCTGGACATGACGGACCGTACGGTGTGTCTGGCCGACGGGGAGCGAGTGCCTTACGACGGGCTGATCGTGGCCACCGGGGTGCGTCCCCGGCGGCTGTCAGGTGACGGCAACGCCCATGTGCTGCGCACCCTGGACGACGCTCTCGCGCTGCGCGAGCGGCTGAGGCCGGGCTGCCGGCTGGTCGTGGTGGGCGCCGGGTTCCTCGGCGCCGAGGCCGCCGCGGTGGCCTGGGGTCTCGGCGCCCGGGTGACGTTGCTGGAGCCGGCTCCCGTGCCGCTGGCGCACGCCGTCGGCACCGAGGTCGGGCAGGTGCTCTCGCGGGCCCACCTCCACCACGGTGTCGAGCTGCGCACGGGTGTCACCGTGACCGAGGTGACCGACGGGGGTGTGCGGCTCGCGGACGGCGAACTCGTCGCGGCCGACGAGGTGCTGGTCGCCGTCGGCTCGCTGCCCAACACCGAGTGGCTGGCGGACAGCGGGCTGCGGCTCGGCGACGGGGTGCTCTGCGACGAGCACTGCGAAGCCGCGCCGGGCGTCTACGCGGCCGGTGACGTGGCCCGGTGGGACAACCCGCTGTTCGGGACGTCCATGCGGATCGAGCACCGTACGAACGCGGCGGAGCAGGGCATGGCCGCCGCCCGCAACCTGCTCGCCGCGCCGGAGGCGCGCAGGCCGTTCGCGCCGGTGCCGTACTTCTGGTCCGACCAGTACGACATGAAGATCCAGGCATACGGCTATCTGCGCGGGCACGCCGAAGTCGCCGTCGTGGAAGGGGACTTGGCCGAGCGCAGGTTCGTGGCCGCCTATCGCACCGGCGAGCGGCTGACCGGCGCCCTCGCGGTCGGCATGCCGCCCAAGGCCGTCCGCGGCTGGCGGCAGGCCATCGCGGGCGGGACGGCCTGGAGCGACGCCGTACCGGCCGCCGGCACCGAGGCGGCCTGACCCCGGATATCCCGACTCCCCGGCGGGGGCGGCCCGTTGCCGCCCCCGCCCTTTCAGCGAAGGAAGAGCAGATGCAGAACCGTACGGACGACCCGCGCGACGTGGTCGTCGTCACCGGAGCGGGCGGGATGGGAACGGCGGTCGCGCGCCGCCTGGGCAGCGGGCGGACGCTGATCCTCGCCGACCACTCGCACGAGCGGCTCGATCAGGTCGTGGCGGAGCTGAGCGCCGAGGGATACGCGGTGCGGGGCGTGCCGACCGACGTCTCCGACCGTGCCTCGGTCGAGGCGCTCGCCCGGATCGCGGCGGAGCAGGGGCGGATCACCGCGGTGGTGCACACCGCCGGGGTCGCCGCGGCGACGGCCTCGGTGCGCAGGATCCTCGACGTGGACCTGCTCGGCACGGTGTATGTGATCGAGGCGTTCGAGAAGGTGGCCGTCAGAGGCACCTCGCTCGTCTGTGTCGCCAGTCTGGCCGGGCACATGGCCTCGATCAGCGCCGAGGACGAGGCCGCTCTGGCGACGGCTCCCGCCGAGGAGCTGCTCGGTCTGGACGCCGTCACGGGCCTCGGCGACGACGCGACCGCCGCCTACATCCTCGCCAAGCGTGCCAACCACGTCCGCGTGCAGGCCGCCGCCCTCGCCTGGAACCGGCTCGGCGCCCGCGTCAACACCCTCAGCCCCGGTGTCGTCGCCACCGCCATGGCGAAGGCGGAGGCCGACTCGGACGCCGACGGGCACATGCTCAAGATGCTCGACGCGTGCGGCGCGGGCCGGCCGGGCACGCCGGGCGAGATCGCCGACGCGGTGGCCTTCCTCACCGGCCCCGAGGCGCGGTACGTCACCGGCACCGATCTGCTCGTCGACGGCGGGCAGGCGGCCTGGATCCGCCGGCACATGCGGCGCCAAGGATGACGGTGGCCGAGCGGGCCGGTCCGGATACCGGCTTGGGCAGAGCGGTGCGGCAGGCCGGGCGGGCCACGCTCCAGCTGTTCCTCGCCGCGCTGCTGGCCTTCGGCCTGTACCTGTTCATCACCGTGCTGCTGATCACGGCGATCGCCACGGTCGCCGTCGTGGGGGCGTGGCTGCTGCCCGAGGCGGTGCTGCTGGTCCGCCGGATCGCCGGGGCGAAGCGCGCCCCCGCTGGAGCACCGTCCGGACGCGGCCGTGCTCGATGTCCGGATGCCGCCGGGCTTCCGGGACGAGGGCCTGCGCGCCGCGCTGGAGGCCCGCGAGCGGATTCCCGGGCTGCCCGTGCTGGTGCTCTCGCAGTACGTGGAGGAGTCGTACGCCGCCGAGTTGCTGGGCGGCGGGGCGAGCGGGGTCGGCTATCTGCTCAAGGACCGGGTGGGCCGGGTGGACGAGTTCATCGAGGCGCTGGACCGGGTCGCGGGCGGTGGTACGGCCCTGGACCCGGAGGTGGTCACCGAGTTGCTCACCCGGCGCCGCGACTCGCCCCTGGACTCGCTGACGCCGCGTGAGCGCGAGGTGCTGGAGCTGATGGCCGAGGGCCACGACAACACCACCATCGCGCAGGCCCTCGTCGTCACCGAACGCGCCGTCAGCAAGCACATCGGCAACGTCTTCCTGAAGCTCGGCCTGCCGACCGGCGACAGCGGTCACCGCAGGGTACTGGCCGTGCTGGCCTATCTGAACGGCCGGTGAGTCAGCGGGGGGTCGCGGCGGGCCGGGCCAGACGCTCGCCGATGACGCCGATCACGTCCGGGGCGTGGTCGATCAGGAAGAAGTGCCCGCCGGGGTAGCGCTTCATCTCGAAGTCGCCTTCGGTGTGGGCGCTCCAGGCGCGTACCTCATCGTGGCTCGCCTTGGGGTCCTCGTCCCCGGTAAGCGCGGTGAGGGGGCTGCGGAGCCGGTGGTCCGACGCCCACACATAGGTCTCCACCGCGCGGTAGTCGTTGCGCAGGGCCGGCAGGATCATGCGCATCAGCTCCTCGTCTCCGAAGATCCGCTGGTCGGTGCCGCTGAGTTCGCGCAGTTCGGCGATGATCCCCGCGTCGTCACGCCGGTGCACCCGTTCGTCGCGCGAGCACGAGGGTGCGCGGCGTCCCGAGACGAAGACCCGCTCGGCGAACCGTCCGGCCCGCTCCAGCCGTACGGCGACCTCGAAGGCCAGGGTCGCTCCCATGCTGTGCCCGAACAGGGCGAAGGGGCGGTCCACCGTGCGCGTCACGGCCCGGCTGACCTGGTCCGCGAGACGGTCGATGGTGTCGATCATGGGCTCGTTGTGCCGGTCCTGGCGGCCCGGGTACTGGACGGAGAGCACCTCGACACCGGGGTTCAACGCCTGCGCCACAGGCCGGAAGAAGGACGCCGAACCGCCCGCGTGGGGCAGACAGACCAGTTGTACGGGGGCGTCGGGGCTCGGGAAGAAGCGTCGTATCCACGGATCGGTGGCGGTCATGGGGCCTTCCTGTTCTCATGCTCGGAACGACATGCTCGTACCGATTGCCAAGATAGACGGACCGACCGGCCAGGAGGGATCGCATGACGAACCACCCCACCCGCACGGAACGTGTCGAACTGACGCCGGCCGCCGGGGAACTGTTGCGGCGACTGACCGGGACGCACGGGCCGGTGATGTTCCACCAGTCCGGCGGTTGCTGCGACGGCAGCGCCCCGATGTGCTATCCACGCGGCGAGTTCCGGGTCGGTGGCTCGGACGTCCTGCTGGGGCAGGTGGCCGGGGACACTCCGTTCTGGATGAGCGCGGACCAGTACACGTACTGGTCGCACACCCATCTCACCGTGGACGTCGTCCCCGGCCGGGGCAGCGGCTTCTCCCTGGAGGCCCCGGAGGGCGTCCGCTTCCTGATCCGCTCCCGGCTGCTCACCGATGAGGAGCTGCGGCACATCGAGGCGGAGCCACCGCTGCCGACCGGGGCGGACGAGCCCGGCCGGGCCTGAACGGCCCGCTGCGCGCACCGCCGTAGGGTGGGCGCATGTACACGACGCGGGTCTCCGGCCATGTCGACGCGCCGCGTCCGGCCGTCTACCGGGCACTGGTGAGCGGGGAGGCGATCGCGCGCTGGCGGGTGCCGGACGGCATGCGCGGCGAAGTGCACGAGTTCGACGCCCGCGAGGGCGGCAGGTTCCGTGTCTCGCTGACGTACGACGCGCCGGACGCCACCGGGAAGTCGGCCGCGCACACGGACACGTACCACGGCCACTTCGCGCGGCTCGTGCCGGGCGAGCAGGTGGTCGAGGTGCTCGCGTTCGAGTCCGCCGACCCCGCACTGGGAGGCACGATGACCATGACGACGACGCTCACCGACGCGGAGGGCGGCGGCACCGACGTCCTCGTGGTCCACGAGGGCGTCCCCGACGTCGTGCCCGCCACGGACAACGAGACGGGCACGCGCATGGCCCTGGCGAATCTGGCCCGGTACGTCGAAACCGGCCCGGACGTCGGCTGACGCGCGGGCCGTCGTTCGCCGAGGTCCAGAACAGGCACCCTTGCATCGTGGTCTCCATGTTCATGCCAGGCGCGTCCGGCGACAGCCGTGCTCTTCAGGAGCACAGACGGAACACAGATTTCTCCGTGCACAGAAAAGCATTAACAAACTGAATGCATGCAGCAATCGTGATTCGCCCGACGCCCCTCCGTGCTTCCGTGCGCCCCTACGGAGAAAGGATTCGGCGAGCCGTCGGCAGATTTCACTGGGCAGGACTGTGGCGAGCGTCAAGTCGACGCGACCGCACCACAATCCCGTGTGCCGACCGAGGCAGGTGGTTTTCGATGAGCGGCTCCGTTCCCGGACCGGCCCGAAATTGGACAGTGGGCACTGCTCCAGGCATATTCCCATTCCTGGGCCACGGTATCGACTTGGTCCGTCGCCCGCTGGATTTTCTGGAATCTCTGTCCGTGCACGGGGATCTGGTCGAAATACGCCTGGGTCCGCAGCGCGCCTGGATGGCCTGTCACCCGGACCTCGTCCACCAGGTGCTCGGGGACCCGGAGACTTTCGACAAGGGCGGCCCGCTCTACGACCGGCTGCGGACCTTACTGGGGGACGGCGTCGGCACCTGCCGCCATCAGGATCACCGGCGCCAGCGCAGGCTGCTCCAGCCCGGCTTCCGCAAGGCCCGTGTCGCCGACCGGGTGCAACTGATGGGCGAGGAAGTGGAGTCGGTGTGCCGCGGGTGGCGGGGCGGGCAGGCGGTCGACGTCAGCGCGACCATGATGGACCTGTCGACCCGCGTGATCAGCCGCCTGCTCTTCTCCGACTCGCTCGACGCCGCGACGGCCGACGAGATGCGCGGGTGCCTGGCCACCGTGGTCCGCGGCATGTTCGTCCGCACGGTGATGCCGGTCGACGCCCTGTTCCGGGTCCCCACTCCGGCGAACCGGCGCTACCGGCACGCTTCCGACCGTCTGCGCGCGATCGTCGACGCGGCTGTCGCCGAACGCCTGCGAGGCGCCGCCCAGGAGGACCGGGACGATCTGCTGGGAACCCTGCTGGCGGCGGCGCGGGGCGACGGCGTGGGGACGGCGATCAGCGACAGGGAGGTCCACGGCCAGGTGATCACGCTGATGTTCGCCGGCGCCGAGAGCACCGCCCTGTGCCTCTCCTCGGCCTTGGAGCTGGTGGGGCGGCATCCCGAGGAGGAACGCCGGCTGCACTCCGAGGTCGACGCCGTGCTCGCCCCGGGACGCCCGCCCGGCCCCGGCGAACTGCCGCGCCTCGTCCACACGCGGAGCGTCGTCACCGAGACCCTTCGCCACCGCCCGCCCGGCTGGCTCTTCACCCGCGTCGCCACGAAGGACACGGAGCTCGCCGGGCACCGGCTCCCGCGGGGCGCCACGGTCGTGTTCAGCCCGTATCTCCTGCACCACGACCCCGCCCTGTTCCCCGACCCCGACCGCTTCCTCCCCGACCGCTGGCTGCCCGGACGGGACGTCACGGTCCGGCCCGGAGCGATGATCCCGTTCGGGGCGGGCCGCCGGAAATGCATCGGGGAGACGCTCGCCATGACGGAGGCCATGGTGGCCGTCTCGTTCATCACCCGCCACTGGCGGCTGCGCCATCTGCCCGGCTACGAGGAACGGTTGCGTCCGGCGGCCTCGCTGGGGCCGAGGGGGCTGGTCATGACCTGCGAACCACGCGTCAGGAGGCCGGTGGGCACCGCTGTCGCACCCGCCGTCCACAACTCCCGAACGGCAGGTGGCAACGATGTCCACGACGCATGAGGAAATAACGCTCGCCGCACACGACGGAATTCAGGCGGTCAATCTCCGGGACCTGATCGACGCGAACCTCTACATGCCATTCCCGTTCGAGCGCAATCCCCACGCGCCCGAAGCGTCGGCCGGCGTCGACTCATGGCTCAGGACCTGGGGTTTGACCGATGACCCGGCGGTGGCGGCCATGATCTCCTATACGCGTCCCGCCGAACTCGCTGCCTGCAACAGTCCGGACATGGATTCCGGGCTCCTCCAGATCGTGGCCAACCAGATCGCCTACCAGTTCGTCTTCGACGACCGGGCGGAGGACGTCGGCCGGCGCTCGCCCGGTCTGCTGCTGCCCATGCTGTGCGAGAGCGTCGCGATCCTGCGGGACGGCCGGCCGCCCACCACCCCGCTCGGGGCGGCCCTGGCCGACCTGTACCGGCAGGTCCGGGAGCGGTGCACACCCGATCAGGCCGCGCGATGGGCCTGGAACAGCCGTGAGTACGTGCACGGCCTCCTGTACGAAGCGGCTGCCCAGGCCCATTCCGACCCGGTGGGCAGCGGGCTGTGCCGGTCCATACGGTCCCTCATCGCCGGCGTCGAGCCGTTCTACCCGCTGTGCGAGGCCGCCCAGCGGTGCGAACTGACCCCGGAGGAGATCCATCACCCCGTCATGCGGCGCCTGAGCCGGCTGTCCGCCGACGCGGCGGTGTGGATACCCGATCTCTTCTCCGCGGTGAAGGAACAGCGCGCGGGCAGCATGATCAACCTGGCCCTCGCCTACCAGCGCACACACCGGTGCTCCCTGCCGGTGGCCGTCACCCTGGCCGTACGGCACATCAACCGCACGATCCGCGAGTTCGAGGAGCTCTACGGTGAGTTCAGGCCGGAGCTGAGCCCGGCCGGCATCGGCTATGTGGAGGGCATGGCCGGCTGGATCCGCGGCTGCTACTTCTGGTCCCGCACCGTGCCGCGGTACGCCGACACGATGGCGGCACCCGGAGGGCTCTGACCGTCCGACCGGCGGGTCGCCTCCCCCGCAGGTCTCCCGAAAGGGGCGGAAACGGACCACGCTACCCCGAAAGGCTGGGGCTCAAAGCGCTCCTGTGGGAAATTCACTCGCCCTGTCTACCTCCTGTTACCTCCAGGCCAAACGACCTGTTTCTGGGCGTACGCTCGCCCCGTCCAGCGGGGAGCAACGACAGGAAGCGGTAGACCACATGGCCCATGGGCTGCGGCAACCGATCACCGACCACCGGCCTCTCCTCGAACGCGACGAGGAGCTCCAGGCCATCGATCGCGCACTGGCGGGCCTCCGGGACACCGCCGAGGGCGTGCCCCGGACACCACGCGGCGGGCTGCTCGCCTTCACGGGTGTGGCCGGGCTGGGCAAGACGACACTGATCGCGGCGGCGCGCGCCCGCGCCGCCGCACAGGGGTTCACGGTGTTCTCGGGCAAGGGCGGCGAGAACGAGCAGGGGCTGCCGTTCCGTGTCGTCCGCCAGGTCATGCAGCCCGTCCTGGCCGGGATGAGCGGGACGGAGTGCCGGGAATTCCTGGGCAGTTGGTACGACATCGTCGGTGCCGCGCTCGGCCTCGAGGCGACGGACACCGCCCGGATGCCGGACCCGACCGGAGTGCGCGACGGCCTCGACTGGGTCATGACGCGCCTGACGATGCTGAACTCGCCCGTCGTTCTGCTTCTGGACGACCTGCACTGGGCCGATACCGAATCCCTCGACTGGCTCGCCTCCTTCGCACCCCGGGTCGCGGACCTCCCGCTCCTGATGGTCGTCGGCTACCGGCCGGACGATCTCCCGCCCGACGCCACCTCTTTCCGCACGCTCGTCGAACGCCACGAGCAGCGCCCGCACGTCCTGTCTCCGCTCGGCGAGGCCGGTGTGGCACGGATCATCAGGGAGGAAGTGGGCGAGGAAGCCGAGGACGAGTTCTGCGGCGAGTGCTGGACGGTCACCAACGGGATCCCCTTCGAGGCCGTCGAACTGGCCATCAGACTCCGCGAGCGGCGGGTGCGGGGAACCCAGGACGAGGTGCGTGTGATGCGGGACCTCGCCGCGGCGGTCAAGGGCCCCGGCCTGATCGCCCGCCTCAAGCGGCTCGGCCCGAGCACGGTCCGCTTCGCGTGGGCCGGCGCCGTCCTGGGCGGACCCTTCTCGTCGGAGGCCGCCGCCGACCTCGCGGTGATCGGCAGCACCGAGGCCGTCGAAGCGGCCGAGAAGCTGCGCGCCAGCCGCATCCTCGCGTTCGCCGACGAGCCCGCGGGCGCCCTGGAGTTCGTCCATCCGCTGATCGCCACGACGGTGTACCACGACATCCCGTCGGGCCTGCGCGTCGGCATGCACGACGCGGCCGCCAACGCCGCCCAGACGGTCGAGTCCGACCCCATGGCCGCCGCCCGTCACCTGCTGGAGGTGCCCTGCGACGGCCGGCCCGAGACGGTCGCGTGTCTGCGCGCCGCCGCGCGTGAGTACCTCCGCGCCGGGGCCCCGGAGGCCGCGCGGCGCGTGCTGACCCGGGCGCTGCGGGAACCACCCCCTGCCGAGGACCGTGCCGCCCTGCTCCACGAACTGGCCGGCTCGACGTTCCTGATCGAGCCCACGGCCACGGTCAGCCATCTCCGGGAGGCACTGAAGGAACCCGGGATCGACCCCGACCTGCGTGCCTCCATCGTCTACCGGCTGACCCAGGCGCTGGCCCACACCGACCGGCTGACCGAGGCCGCGACCGTCGCCGCCGACGAGGCGCGGCGCGCCACCAACGCGCGCGTCAAACTGCGGATGCAGGCGGATCACTTCGTGTGGAGCGCCTTTCGCGCCGACGAGCCGGACTCGTCCGCCCGCTCGCGCCGGCTGGCGCGGCTGGCCGCCAAGCTGCCAGGCCGGGGCCTGGAGGAGCGTTACATCCTCGGTCTGCGGGCGTGGGACGCCCTCGTGCGCGGCGAGCCGCGGCAGAGCGCCCTCGAATATGCCGAGGAGGCCCTGAGCGGAGGGATGAGCTGGACCGACGAGAACCGCGGCTTCGAGGTGCCCGTCGCCGTCGCCCTGCTGTTCATGTACTGCGACCAGCCGCGGCGGGCCGAGGAACTGTTCGCCGACGGGATGACCGAGTGCGAGCACAGGGGGTGGCGCGGCTCCCATCTGGCGCAGGGCCAGACGCTGCTGGGCTATATCCGCTACCGCCGTGGCTGCCTGCCCGAGGCCGAGGAACTCGTCCGGGCCGGGCTGCACACCGCCGAGCGTGTCGAAGGAGCGGTGCCCGCCCAGTGGTTCGCCATCGGCATTCTCATCCAGATCCTGCTGGCCCGCGGGCGGACCACCGCCGCGCGTCGCCTCGCAGACACGTACCACTACGGCGACGTGGTCCCCAACGCCGTCATCTTCCCCGATCCGCGCACGGTGTACGCCGAGCTGCTCCTGGCGGAGGGGCGACTCACCGAGGCGGCGCGCCTGTTGTCCCAGGTCGGGGAGTGGCTGGAGTCGCGGGACTGGCACAACCCCTCGTGGTGCCCCTGGCAGCTGGGACTGGCCTCGGCGCTCGCCCGCACCGCTCCCGACCGGGCGGTGCTGCACGCCCAGGACGCCACCAAGCGCGCCCGGGACTTCGGTGCGGCATCCGCGATCGGCCAGGCGCTGCGTGTCCAGGCGGAGGTGACGGGCGGGCAGGCGGCGCTCGATCTGCACACCCAGGCCGTCGATCATCTGGAGCGGTCGCCCGCGGCGTACGAACTGGCCCGTGCGCTGGTGAGCCATGGCGCCGCGCTGGTCCGCAGCGGCGAGCTGCACGACGCCGCCGACCGGCTCTACCAGGGACTGGAGGGAGCGGTGCACTGCGGTGCCGACGGGCTGGCCGCCCGGGCCAGACGGGAACTCTCCGCCGCGGGGCTGCGCCCGCTGCCCCTGCGCTACCCGCAGACGGACATGCTGACGGGCCCGGAACGCCGGGCCGCCGAGAAGACGGCCCAGGGCCACCCGGCGCCGGTGGTCGCGAAGGACCTGCGGATCACCGAACAGGGCGTGCGGCAGCTGCTGTCCTCCGTGTACCGCAAGCTCGGCACGGACACGGCGGGCCTCGCCGACGCGCTGGAGAACTGCCGTCGGCCCGAGCGGTAGCGGTAGCGGTAGCGAGCCGGGGGGCGGGTCTCACATCGGGCCGGGGCCCGCCCCGCCCTTGAGGCGTTCCAGGTCGGAGGGGCGGACCTGGATGACGACGAGGGCGATCAGCGCGGCGACGGCGGTGAAGATCGCCGCCATGATGAAGGCGGCCGAGACACCGGCGGTGAGGATCTCGTCGGACCAGGGTTTCGGCAGTTGCCCGGTCTGCTCGAACCGCAGGCGCTCGGCGGGGGTCGCCTGCCGGAGGAAGTCCGGGATCTGCTTGTCCGCCTCGTTGGTGCTGGCCGTGCCGTACATCGTGACCAGGATGGACAGGCCGAGCGAGCCGCCGACCTGCTGGGTGGCGTTGAGCAGTCCGGAGGCCGCGCCGGTCTCCGGTGTGGAGACGTTGGACAGCGCCATGAGGGTCAGCGACACGAACTCCATGCCCATGCCCAGGCTGAAGACGAGCATCGGGCCGAGGACGCTGCCCGCGTAGGTGGAGTGCACGTCGGTCAGGGTGAGCCAGGCGAGGCCCGCGGCCGCCAGGATCGCGCCCACCACCATGAACGGCTTGGGCCCGTAGACGGGCAGGAACCGCGACGCCAGCCCGGCGCCGACGGCGATGACCGCGCTGACCGGCAGAAAGGCCAGTCCGGCCGCCAGCGGGCTGAAGCCCAGCACGTTCTGCACGAAGAGCGTCAGGAAGAAGAACATGCCGAAGATCGCGGCGGCGAGGCACAGCATGATGCCGTATGTGCCCGCGCGGTTGCGGTCGGCGAACATGTGCAGGGGCGTGATGGGCTGTCTGGAGCGCCGCTCGATCAGGATGAAGGCCGCCAGGACGACGACCGCCCCGCCGAACGAGGCCAGCGTGAGCGGGTCCCGCCAGCCGTCCTGCGCGGCTCTGATGAATCCGTAGACGAGCAGCACCATGCCCGCGGTGGAGGTGAGCGCGCCGGCGATGTCGAAGCGTCCGGGGTGGCGCTCGGACTCCCGGATATAGCGGGGCGTGGCGAGCACGATGAGCAGGCCGATGGGCACGTTGACGAAGAGCACCCAGCGCCAGTTCAGCCACTCCACCAGCATGCCGCCGGCGAGCAGGCCGATCGCGCCGCCGCCTGCCGAGACCGCGGCGAAGACGCCGAAGGCGCGGTTGCGTTCGGGTCCTTCGCGGAAGGTGGTGCTGATCAGGGCGAGGGACGTCGGGGAGGCGATGGCGCCGCCGACGCCCTGGAGGGCGCGTGCGCCGAGGAGTTGGCCGGAGTTCTGGGCGAACCCGCCGAGCAGGGAGGCCAGCACGAAGAGCAGCACGCCGAAGATGAAGACGCGCCGCCGGCCCAGGATGTCGCCGGCCCGGCCGCCGAGCAGCAGCAGGCCGCCGAAGGTGAGGGTGTAGGCGTTGACCACCCAGGACAGGCTGGTGGTGGAGAAGTCCAGCGAACTCTGGATGTGCGGCAGCGCGATGTTCACGATGGTGATGTCGAGGACCACCATCAGCTGGCAGGAGGCGATGACGAGCAGCGCCATCGCGTTTCCGCCACCACCGGATTCCCTGGTGGTGGCCGCCTGTGGTGAAGCCGGCTGCGGGCTGCTGCCTGCGGTGTCCACCGTTCGACGGTACGCCCGCCTCCTGGACCTCACCACTCGATCACCGTCAGCTCCTGCGGCTGCCCTTCGGTGACAGCAGTTGCTCGCGCAGGACGGTCAGTTGGTGCGATGTGTCCACGGCCCGCTCCTCGTCCAGGGTCGTCAGGGCCAGCAGCAGGACATCGGCCACGACCAGCGCGGTGAGCGCCTCCGAGGTGATGCCGGTCGGGGTGTGCGGGGCGGTGAGGACGGCGTCGACGCGGTCGCCGAACTCCTCGCCCAACTCGTCCGTGACGAGCACGACGCGGGCCCCGACCGCGCGGGCCCGCTCGACGAGGACGGTCAGCTCGGTGAGGGCGCGTCCGGACTGGAAGATCACCACGGCGTCGCCCTGGCGCAGGCCGAGCAGATGGTCGGCGAGGGCGAAGCCGGTCGCGTCGAGGAACCGGGAGCGGCGGCCGATACGGCCGAGCGCGAGCGCCAGGTGCCGGGCGGCAGCTTCGGAGGCGGCGATGCCGAAGCAGTGGACCTCCCCGGCGTCCGCCAGCGCCGCGACCGCCGCCCGCAGCGAGTCCTGGTCGGTGAGCCGCCGGGTCTGCTCGATCCGTTCCTGGGCCTCGTCGAGCACATCGCCCCAGATGCCGTCCAGGTCGCGTCCGACGTGGGCGATGCGCTGCTTGAGCCGCACCTCGGGTGCCACCGCCGCGGTGAAGCCGGTGGCCAGCTCGCGCTTGAGGGCGGGGAGCCCCCCGTAGCCGAGACGCTGCAGGGCGCGGACGACCGTGGCGTTGCTGGTGCCGCTGGCGGTGCCCAGTTCCTGGGCGCTGGCGAACAGCAGTTGTTCCACGGGGGCGCTCGCAAGGTACTGGGCCACCGTGCGCTCGGAGGCGGACAGGGCCTCCCAGTGGTCGCGCACGGCAGCGCGGAGGCGGGCCACGCCCTCTCCCAGATCCCCGGGCTCTGAAATCTCCGTTACAGGCATTGACTTCCTCGTGTCGGCCGTTACCCTCCTGGACAACGCATTCCAAGAGGAGCGGTTTTCGTAATCGACGTTACAGCACGTCGGTGCGGCACACAGCCCTCCACTGCGAGGAGAACAATGGCACCCCCTGCGTCCCCGTCCCTCCCTCTCGTCGAGATCTCCGGCACCCCGGTCGAGCGCGGCCGCCAGTACGGCGAGGCCGTCCGCGACCGGCTGCACACCGCGCTCGCCTACTACGAGGAGGCCTTCGGCCACTCGGCCGGCCTGACCTGGGAGCAGGTCACCGCCCGCGCCGCCCGCTGGCAGGAGCCGGTCGGCTCCTACGCCCCGCACCTGCTGGAGGAGATGCGCGGCACCGCCGAGGGCGCCGGGGTCTCCCTGCTCGACGTGCTCGCCCTCAACGCACGCGGCGAGGTGCTCTACGACCAGTCGTTCGCGGCCATGGAAGCGGACGCGGACGCCGCTGTCGTCGAGGAGGAGCCCGCCGAGGGCTGCACCTCCTTCGCCGCCTACGGCCCGGCCAGCGGCGACGGGCACGTCTGGGCGGGCCAGAACTGGGACTGGCGGGCCGCGGCTGCCGGCACGGTCGTCATGCTCCGGATCGTGCAGCCGCCCGCGCCGACCCTGATCATGCAGGTCGAGGCGGGCCAGATCGGCCGCCAGGGCGCGAACTCCGCCGGGATCGCCCTCAACGCCAACGGGCTCGGCGGGCGCTTCGACGACGCCGTCGGCCTGCCGCAGACCGTCGTCCGCCGCAGCGTCCTCGACCAGCACGCGATCACCGACGCCCTCGACGTACTGTGCCGCACCCGGGCCCATATCGCCTCCAACGCACTGCTGACCTGCCGCGAGGGCTTCGCCGTCGATGTGGAGACGACCCCCGCGGGCTACGGCTGGATGTACCCGACCGACGGTCTGCTGGTGCACGGCAACCACTACCAGGCGGGCGTCCCCGCGGCCATCGCCGCCGACTACCGCCCCCTCTCCCCGGACTCCCTGGTCCGCGTCCCCCGCGCCGAGGAGGGCCTGAGGGCCCTGCGCGGCTCCACCGGCCCCGACGAGTCCCGCAAGCTGATCAAGCAGGCCCTCTCCGACCACCTCGGCCTCCCCGAGTCGCTGTGCACGCACCCCGACCCCCGCAGGCCCGCCGTGGAGCACTGGACCACACTGGTCTCCTCCTGCGTGGACCTGACCACCGGCGACTACCACGTCACAGCGGGCACCCCTTGTGACCGCGACTACCAGCACCTTCCCTGGAACCTCTACGACGGCCCCGACGGCTCCCCGGCCCGCCGCACCAGCTGAAAGAGAAACGCCGATGAACAGAAACTCACGCGGGACGGTGACCTGCGGCCTGGTCGTCACCGGTCTCCTCACCGCCGTCGGATGCAGCGGCGCCGACACCGCCACGACCGGCGGCAGCCCCGTCGACGCCGCGCGGCTGAAGCTCACCCCCACCACACCCGCCGCCCAGGGCCCGGTCCAGAAGGTGAACTGGCTGCTGGAGGACGAGCCCGACTCCCTCGACCTCGACAGCCAGGGCTCCAGCGCCGGCCGTGTCGTCCTCACCAACGTCTGCGAGCGGCTCTACCAGCTCCAGCCCGACATGACCGTCAAGCCGTTCCTCGCCGAGAAGGCGACGACGCCCGACGACAAGACCCTCGTCCTGAAGATCCGCTCCGGTGTCACCTTCCACGACGGCTCGAAGCTCACCGCCGACGACGTCCTGTGGAGCCTGAAGCGGCACGCCGACCCGGACATGGAACAGAGCGACGAGTTCACCAACGTCTCGGCCATGACGAAGACGGGCGCCGACGAGATCACCGTGCGCTTCGAGCGGCCCGACGCGCTGTTCACCAAGGCCCTCGCGGGCGACGCCGGCATCGTCTGGAACAAGGAGCAGGTGGAGAAGGCGGGCAAGGACTTCGGCACCCCCGGCCAGGTCGACGCCTGCTCGGGCCCTTACGAGCTGACGGGCTGGAAGTCCGGTGACTCGATCACCATCCGCGCCTACGACGGCTACTGGGGCGAGGAGCCGCTGACCAAGGAGGTCGTCTTCCGCTGGGCCTCCGACAGCGCCCTGGTCAACGCCCTGAAGACCGGAGCCGCCGACGGCACCTTCGCCGAGTCGCCCAACACCGCCTCCGCGCTGCGCGACGCCAAGGGCCTCAGCCAGTACTACGGCCCCTCCACCGCTACCCTCGACCTCATCCCCACCGAACGCGGCGGTCTGAAGGACCCGCGGGTCCGGCGCGCCGTCTCCCTCGCCCTGGACCGCGCGGGCATCGCCAAGTCCGGCTACGGCGGTCTGGTCCAGCCGTGGGCGAGCCCGGTCGGCTCCGGCTCCTGGGGCTACGCGAAGCCGGAGTTCGCCGCCGCGCAGAAGCAGTTGGCGGCGGGCGCGCCCGCATCGCCCGACGCGGACGACATCGCCGAGGCCAAGAAGCTCGTGAAGGAGGGCGGAGCGCCGGCGGCCCCGATCGTCATCGGCACCGACGCCAGCCAGGGACGCACCGTCGTCGCCAACGCCCTGCGCGCCGCCCTCCAGCGCATCGGGCTGAAGGGGCAGATCAAGACGGTGCCGACGACCCAGTTCGAGGAGTTCTACAGCGACCCGCAGGCCCGCGCCGGCATCGACGTCCTGGTGGGCGACTGGTACATCTCCAAGTCCGACCCGATGGGCTTCTACGACAACGGCCTGTCCGACTCCTCCAACAACTGGATCGGCTTCAAGGACGCCACGTACGACGAGAAGGTGCACCAGGCGCTGTCCACGCTGGACGACGCGCAGCGTGCCGCCCTCGCCATCGACGTACAGAAGCGGTTCACCGACGCGGCGGTCTGGATCCCCGTCGCCCAGGTGCCCTCGGTGCTGGTGATGAACAGCGAACTGACCGGGGCGCCCGCCTCCCAGGCCTATCTGTACTACCCGTGGGCGGCCGGTCTCGGCGCGAGGAAGGGCTGAGCCGCCATGGCCGCCCGGATCGTACGGCGCCTGGCCGGTTTTCTGGCCACGCTTCTCGCCGCCTCCTTCGTCATCTTCGCGGCCGTCTACGCGGCCCCCGGCGACCCCGCCGTCTTCCTGGCCGGCGGTCGCGACGAGCTCACCCCCGAGCGGCTCGCGACCGTCCGCGCCCAGTACCACCTGGACGAGCCGCTGGTCGTGCAGTACGGGCGCTGGCTCGCCGACTGCGTCCACCTCGACCTGGGCCGCTCCTTCAAGTACGGCGACCAGGTGGCCGACCTGATCGCGGCCCGGCTGCCCACCACGGTCGAACTGGTCGCCTACGCCACCGTGCTATTCATCGTCCTCGGCGTGGGATCCGGCATCCTCGCCGCGATCCGGCAGTCCACCTGGGTCGACTCGGCGGTGGTCGGCGGGACGACGCTCGCCGCGTCCGTGCCGTCGTTCGTCGCGGCGATCGCCCTCGTGTCGCTGTTCGGCGTGCAGTTGGGCTGGTTCCCGGTGACCGGCGCCGGCAGCGGCTTCGCCGGGACCCTGCACCATCTGACGCTGCCCGCGCTGTCGCTGGCGCTCGGCGCGCTCGCGCTCATCAGCCGCGTCACCCGGCAGGCCATGGCGGACGCCGCCGCCTCCGACCACGTCGAGGCGGCCCGGGCCTCCGGCATCCCGGAGCGGGACATCGTCCGCCGGCATGTGCTGCGCAACGCGCTCGGCCCGATCGTCACCATGTGCGGCCTGGTCATGGCCGGGATGCTCGCCGGGACGGTCGTCGTCGAGACCGCGTTCGGCATCAGCGGCATCGGCTCGCTGCTGGTCGGCGCGATCAACACCCACGACTTCCCGGTGGCGCAGGCCGTGCTGCTGCTCATGGTCACCGGCTATGTCGTCGTCACCACGGTCGTCGACCTGGTCCATCCGCTGCTCGACCCGCGCGTCCGCGAGGAGGCCCGTACCGCATGACCGCGCTCACCCTCGCCCCCGTCCGGGTACGCCCCCGCCGCCCCGTGGGCGTGCTCGTGGCCAGCGGATTCCTGGGCCTGGTGGTCCTGGCCGCCGCCCTCGCCCCGTTGCTGGCGCCCTACGCCCCCGACGCCATCGACCTGTCCGCCTCGCTCGCCGGCACGAGCCCCGACCACCTCCTGGGCACCGACTCCTCGGGCCAGGACCTCCTCTCCCGGGTTCTGTACGGCGCCCGCACCAGCCTCATCGCCCCGCTGCTGCTCCTCGCGGTGGCCGCGCTGCTCGGCGTCACCCTCGGGGTGCTGGCGGCCTGGCGGGGCGGCTGGACGGACGCGTTCGTCTCCCGGCTGACGGATGTGATGTACGCCTTCCCCGGGCTGCTGTTCACCGTCCTGATCATCGCGGTCTTCGGCACCGGCATGACCACGTCGGTCCTGGCCCTCGGTCTCGCATACACGCCGACGGTCGCCAAGTACACGCGCTCCCTGGCCCTTTCGGAGTGCCGCAAGCCGTACGTCGACGCCTACCGCGTCCAGGGCATGGGCGGTGCCCGGATCTGCGCGGGGTATCTGGTGCCGAACCTGGGCCGGTCGGTCGCCGGTTATCTGGTGGTGCTGTTCGGAGAGGCGCTGATGTCGCTCGCCACCCTGTCCTACCTCGGCTTCGGCGCCCAGCCGCCCAGTTCCGACTGGGGTCTGATGGTGCAGGAGGGGCAGGCCGCCGTCGTCCAGGGCGCGCTGCTGCCCGCGCTGGTGCCCGGCACCGCGATCGCCGCGGTCGTCGTCTCCTTCAACGTCGTCGGCGTCTGGGCGGCCGACCGGCTCGGAGGGCGGAACTGATGCTGCTCACCCTCGACCACCTCACGGTTCGGCTCCCGGGTGCGGCCCGGCCGCTGCTCGACGAGGTGTCTCTGCGCGTGGCCCCGGGCGAGGTCGTCGGCCTGGTCGGCGAGTCCGGCTCGGGCAAGTCGACCACGGCGAAGGCCGCCCTCGGCCTGCTGCCGGACGGTGCCACGGCCTCCGGCTCCGTCCGGGCCGGCGACGCGGACGTCCTCGCCCTCGGCGGCGAGGATCTGCGCCGGCACCGGGCCCGCACGGTCGCCATGGTCCACCAGGACCCGCGCGCCGCCCTCAACCCCGTGCGCCGCATCGGGGACTTCCTCCGCGAGCGCGGCGCCGACCGGGCCCGGGCCGTCGAACTCCTCGCCGCCGTCGGCCTCTCCGACCCGGAACGCCGGCTGCGGCAGCGCCCGCACGAGCTGTCCGGCGGCATGCTCCAGCGCGTCGTCATCGCGGGCGCCCTGGCCGTCGGGCCCCGGCTGCTGCTCGCCGACGAGGCCACCAGCGCGCTCGACGTCACCACCCAGGCGGAGATCCTCGCCCTGCTGCGCACCCTGCGCGCGGAGCAGGGGGCCGGGATGCTGTTCATCACGCACGACCTGCATCTGGCCGCCGCGTACTGCGACCGCGTGTACGTCATGTACGCGGGCCGGGTCGTCGAGGAGCGCACCGCCGAGGCGCTGTTCGCCGACCCCGCGCATCCCTACACCCGGGGCCTGCTCTCCTGCTCGCCCACCCTGGGCGACACCTCCCACACCCTGCTGCCCATCCCGGGACGCCCGCCGTCCCTGTCCGACGTCTTCACCGGCTGCCCGTTCGCCGCCCGCTGTCCCGACGCCGAGCCGGAGTGCGACACCTGGCGGCCGACGGCGGCGGAACTCCCGGACGGCGGAACGGCCGCCTGCCGCCGGATACCCACCGCCGTGACCACCGCGGCGGCCTCGGTCGAAAGGAGCACGCCATGACCGACGGTCCTCTGCTGGTCGCCGACGCCCTGCGCAAGTCCTACTCCCTGCCCGGCCGCGGCCGGCTCACCGCCGCCGAGGAGGTGTCGTTCGAGGTGCCCCGGGGCGGCTCGCTCGGGATCGTAGGGGAGTCCGGGTCCGGCAAGACGACGGTGGCGCGGATGCTGGTCGGGCTCGTGCGGCCCGACGTCGGCACCGTCAGCGTCGACGGACGTCCGCGGGAGGCGCGCACGCCCCGGCGCAGGGCGGCCCGGCTGGCCCGCGCCCGGGAGATCCAGATGGTCTTCCAGGACCCGTACGTCTCACTCGACCCGCGTCTCACGGCCGACCGGTGCCTGCGCACCGCGCTGCGTCTGCACGGCCGGGACGAGGACCTGGCAGCGGACCTCCTCGACCGGGTCGGCCTCGGCGAACGGGAGGCCACGGCCCGGCCCCGGCAGCTCTCGGGCGGCCAGCGCCAGCGCCTCGCGATCGCCCGGGCGCTCGCCCCGGGCCCGCGGGTGCTGGTCCTGGACGAGGCCGTGGCCGCCCTGGACGTGTCGATCCAGGCCCAGATCCTGCGGCTGCTCGACGAGATCCGCCGGGACACCGGGGTCGCGCTCGTCTTCGTCGGGCACGACCTGGCGGTGGTGCAGCACATCACCGACGACGTGCTGGTGATGCGTCAGGGCCGGATCGTCGAGCAGGGCCCGACCCGGCGGGTGCTCACCGATCCGGCCCACCCGTACACCGAGCTGCTGCTCGCGGCCGTTCCCGGCGAGGGCTGGGACCCGGCCACGGCGGTCGAGGCCCGGGCGGCCGCGTTGGGCTCCTGAGACCCTCCCCGTCAGCGGCCGCCGCGGATCAGGCCCGTCAGATAGCGCCACAGCGAGGAGCGCTGCCGGGCGGACGGGTCCGGCAGGACCTCCTCCGCCGCCCCCGGCGCGGGGTCGTCCGCCGTCGGCCGCGCGGGCGCCGAGGCGAGTTCGTACCGCACGGGCAGCGAGCGCAGGCCCCGCATGAACGGGGAGGAACGCCAGGGCAGTTGGTCGGCGGGCAGGGCGAGGTCGAGGTGGTCGAACCGCTCGAAGAGGCGGCCCACACCGGCCGCCGCGACCGTCGAGGCGAGTTCCCGGGCCGGGCACTGGCGCGGGCCGGCTCCCCAGGACAGATGCGCCCGGGTGCTGATGGTGGTGCCGGAGGCGACGTGGTCGGCGAAGAGCGGGTCGGCGTGCGCGGCGCCCGGGGAGACCCAGACCGGGTCGCCGGCCCGGATCGTGTAGTTGCCGAGCGGGGTGTCCTGGGCCGCGAAGCGCGGGACGAAGTTCACCAGGGGTGGCTTGCGCATGACCACCCGGTTCATGGTCTCCCTGACCATCCCGGCGGACAGGCTGGCGCGCACGCTGCCCTCCCCCGAGATGACCTCGACGACGGTGTTGGAGATGAGGATGCCGACATGGTCGGAGGTCATGCCGAGCAGCATGAAGAGTTCGCGGGCGAGATGGTCGAGGGACAGGTCCGGGTGCGCGGCCAGCAGGTACGAGGGGAAGTCGTCGCCCGGCTTCTGGAGCTTGCCCGCGGCCAGCTCCGCCAGGGTCGCGAGCAGGCGCTCCAGCGCTGCCTCGGCGTCCGGGCCCGCGTCGAGCACGCGCCACATGTCCATCAGCGCGTCGTCGCCCTGCGAGCCGGGGAAGCCGAGCAGATGGCTCGCCACCATCAGCGGAAGCGGGCGGGAGAACTGCGCCGACAGGTCCGCCACACCGGTCCTGCCGCCCTGTCCCACCAGGGTGATCAGCTCGTCGGCGTATGCGGTGACGGCGGACTTCAGGCGCTTCGCCTGCGGGTGGCGCGGGTCCTGGAACGGCTTGAGGGCCACGTCCCACGCGGACCGCAGCGGCCGGTAGCCGGGGCCGCCCTGGATCAGGATGTGGTTGACCTCCAGGGACGGGCCGAGCGGCCAGTCGGCCGGCACCCTGCCCTCGGAGCGGGCCCGCCAGTTCTCCAGCCCTTTGGGAAAGCCGTCGTTGTCCTGGAGCACCTGGAGCGACTCGCGGTAGCCCAGGACCAGCCAGGCGGGCACCCCCAGCAGATCGACCGGAGCGACCGGGCCGTGTTCGTTCCTCAGCCGCTCGTACACGAGCGAGGGACGCGTCTCGTAGTCCCGGGTCAGCAGCGGTTCGGGACTCAAAGTCTCCAGCCGCGTGTCGTCCAGGTCCACGGATCCGCCGTCACCCCACTGGGATTCCATCGTCTTGCCACCCCTCCGACACGCCCCGTACCGGCACCCCATCAGCCGGTAGCCGGAAACGGTGGGGACCCTACCCCAGGAAGAACTCGTGGGTAACGACCGGGGGTGGGGTGACGAGGGCGACCTGTCGGCGGCGCGCCCCGGATCAGGCCGCCGTGTAGCCGAGTTGGCGGCGCATGTAGGGCGTCATGAGCGTCTTCGCCTTGGCCAGGGTGGTGGTGCGGCTGCCGAGGACGGCGGACTCGCCGCCGGGTACGGGCAGCACGGTCAGTCCGTCGGCCGGGCCGAAGGGCACGATGAGCGGGGTGCGCTGGATCGGCCGGTAGAAGCGTGGCTCCTTGCGGTGCTTGCCGGAACTCTGCAGGTAGGCGCGGATGTTGTGGGCGGCGATGTCCGCCTGGGCGAGGGCGGCGGGGGTGATCTTGAGTTCGCTGACGTCGTTCACGTCGCCGACGGCGAACACGTCGAGCTTCCCCTCGACGCGCAGTGTCCGGTCGACCTTGACATGTCCGTCCCTGTTGAGCCAGTCGCCGTGTCCGGCCAGGCGGAGCCAGAGCGTGTTGGGGGTGGTGCCGGTCGCCCAGAAGGAGAGGTCGGCCTCGAGGACGGCGCCGCGGGCGTCGCGGTAGGTGCCGAAGTCGTTGCCGGGGGACATGAAGGTGTCGAGCCGTACCTCGACGTCGTGGGACTCGAGCCAGGCCAGGGCCTTGCGTCCGGGCCGGGTGCTGCCCGTGGAGTCGAGGAGCGCCGGCCCGGAGTGGGCGAGCGTGACCCGGGCGTCGGGGTGGGCGAGGCGGATCTCGGCGCTGAGTTCGACGCCCCCGGGGCCGCCGCCGACGACGAGGACGTGTTCGGCCGTGGCGACGCTGCGCTGGTGTTCGGCGAACGACTTGGCCGCCTCCTCGGTGGTGGTACCGGTGAAGCGGGCCGGCTCGGGGTAGTCGGCGCCGGTGGCGATCACGACCACGTCGTAGGGCAGCCGCTCGCCGGTGGCGAGGACAACCTGACGCTCGGCGGTGTCGACGCGGACGCACTTGCCCGCGACCACCCTGCCGTTGCCGAGCAGCCGGTCGTACGGGATGAAGGGGGTGTGGGTCCACTCGGGGCGGACACCGGCGCGCAGGGAGGCGACGCGGTGGAAGAAGACCTCCTTGCGGTCCACGAGCGTGACCCGGGCGAGGCCGTCCAGCCGCTTCGCCAGCCGGACACCGGCGTAGCCGCCGCCGATCACCACTACGTCGCCGTCGTACACACCGAGTCTCCTGTGCCTGGTGGGGGGGTGCGAGTGCCGCCGCGGACGGGCCCCGCTCGGATCGACCCCCGGCGGCCACTCGACTGAGGGTGAGATTAGCCCTTGAAACTTAAAGGGATCTCGAGGTCCCGTGCATGTTCCGTGAAGGATCGGCACCCTGACCGGCCGTCACTTCCCCCAGATCTTCCGGTACGCCTCCTGGTAGCCCGACGGGTCCCAGGTCGTGGCGCCCTCGCTGTTGCCGGCCGTGGCGATGTGGACGGGGGCCGTGTACCCGCTGGCCGGACGGTCCGCGAAGGCGCGGTTGAACTCGTCGACGATCTGCCAGCCCTGGAGGGTGAGCGGCTCGGGCACGGTGGCGGCCTGATACTGCTCGCTGTTGATGCGCTGGAAGGCGGACGGATCGCCGTCGCCCGCGCCGATGTTGAAGGGCGGCCCTGAGCCCTTCTCGCCTGCCGCGCGGAAGGCGGGGGCGGCGTCGGCGAAGTACAGGTCGTTGATGGCGACGGAGTGGGTCCAGCGGTCCTGGAACCGGGAGAGCAGGGAGGAGATCTCCCGCGGGGTGCGACTGCTCGCGTCGGGGATCGGGATGTTCTCGACCGAGAGCAGCTTCACGCCCGAGCAGGCGGCGAGTTCCTTCCTGATCAGGTCGGACTTGTTCCTGGCGAAGGGGATCGAGGCGTCGGTGATGACCACGACCCCGGCGCGGCCGTCCGAGTCGGAGATGATCCACTGCGCGCTGATGCGGGCCACGTCCTGGACCCGGGTGGTGACGTTGGTGAAGAGGTCGGGCCGCCGGCTGGGGCCGGGCTCGGGGACCGCGTGCCAGCCGATGAGGGGGATGCCCTGCGCGTTCGCCCGCGCGGCCTGCGATGCCGTCGAGTCGGGGTCGAACCCGCCGATGACGATGCCCGCGGGCCGGAGGGCCACGGCCTCGCTCATGGCCGCCTGGATACCGGCCGGGGTGCCCCCGCCGTCGATCACCCGGACGTCCCATCCGATGACCCGCGCGGCTTCCCGCACCCCCTTCGCGGCGCCCGAGACGCCGGGATTGGTCATGGTCTGGGCGACGTAGACGATCGTCTTGCCGGACACCGCCGCGGGGCCGCTCGTGGGACCGCCCCAGGGGGCGTCGGTCCGCTCCGCCCGGGTGACGGCGGCCTGGGCTCTGGCGTGGACGGCAGGGCAGCCGCTCGGGCCCGTGGCGGTCTCGTCCGCGCCGTCCGAGGAACCGCGTTCGCAGCCGGCGAGGGCGGCCGCCGTCGCCAGCAGGGCGCAGGAGGCGAGCCGCGCGGTGCGGACCGCGGGGGCGGGCTTGTGGTTGCGGTGCACGGAAGCTCCTGTGAGGGGATCGGCGCGGCGGGACGTGCCGGGGGTCAGGGAGGTGTGCCCGCCGTTCCGGTCCCGGGCGCCGGGGAGGGCGGTGGCGGGGGCGGCGCCGCGGGCGAGTCACGCGCCGCGGCCCCGCCGCGCAGCCTGCGCCGGGCGGCGTATCCGGCCAGGCCCACGGCGATGAGCAGGGTGCCGCCGTGGAAGAGCGGGACCGTCCAGAAGTCGGCGCCCAGCTGGGCGATGCCGGTGAGTCCGACGGCGAGGACGGCCACGGCGACGACGGTGCCGAGGGCGTTGGGCCGGCCGGGTTTGATCGCCGTGGAGCCGAGGAGGGCGCCGACGAAGGCGGGCAGCAGGTAGTCGAGTCCGACGCTCGGGTTGCCGATCTGCTGCTGGGACGCGAGCAGCACGCCGGCGAAGCCGACGATCAGCCCCGAGGCGGCGAAGGCGTAGACGGTGTACTTGCGGGTCGGGATGCCGACCAGGTCGGCCGCGCGCGGGTTCGACCCGACGACGTACAGGTACCGGCCGAGCGGCAGCCGTTCCAGCACCAGCCAGAGGATCCCGGCGAGGGCGAGCACGTAGAAGGCCGGCACCGGGAGGCCTAGGAACGTGGAGTCGTAGAGGTCGGTGAACGCGGGCGGGAGGCCCTGCGGACCGGGCACGATCCGGCTGCCGTCGGTGATCCAGCCGGTCACGGCGTACAGCATGCTGCCGGTGCCGAGGGTGGCGATGAAGGAGTCGATGCGGCCGAACTCGACGATGACGCCGTTGAGGACGCCCACGACCAGGCCTCCGGCGATCACCGTGAGACAGGCGAGCGGCCAGGGCCAGGACTCGTTGACGATGAGCTGCAGCACCATCACATGGGCCAGGCCGAGGCCGTAGCCGATGGAGAGGTCGAACGCGCCGGTGACGATGGGGACCATGGCGGCGAGCGCGAGGACGGCGGGGATCGACTGGTTGGACAGGATCGAGTCGAGGGTGTCCAGGGTGGGGAAGGTGCTCGGCAGGGCGAGGGAGAAGACCAGGTAGAGCACGGCGGTGAGGCCGAGCAGGCCGTAGGCGCCGATGTGGTGTCCGCCCGGTCTGCGCGGTCGGGTCCGGGGGGTCGTCATGGGTGCGTCGGGGCGCTGGAGGCAGGGATGGCCGAGGCGGCCCGGGTGAGCCCGGCGACGGTGAGTGCCCGGCCGCTGAGTTCGGCCGTCACCGATCCGCGGACGAAGACCAGGGTGCGCCGGCACACGCTCGCGACCTCCTCGAAGTCGGTGGACAGGAGCAGGACCGCCAGGCCTGCTTCCAGGGCCTCGTCGAGCAGACGGTGGATCGCGGCCTTGGCGCCGATGTCCACGCTGGCGGTCGGCTCCTCGAGGATCAGCAGCCGCAGCTCCGTGCGCAGCCAGCGGCCGATCATGACCTTCTGCTGGTTGCCGCCGGAGAGTGTGGCGATGGGGGTCTCGCTGTCGCGGGGGCGGACCGAGAACCGTTCGATCAGAGCGGCGGCCGTGGCGCGTTCGCGCCGGGGCCCGATCCAGTGCGGCGGCGCCCCGCCTCCCGCGCGCGGGTTGGCCAGGAGGTTCTCCCGTACGGTCAACTCGGCGAGGCAGCTCTCCCGGAGCCGGTCCCCCGGTACGAAGCCCACACCGAGGGCGACGGCCTCGGCGACGGTACGGGGGTGATACGGGCGTCCGTGCAGTACGGCCCGTCCGCCCAGGATCGGCCGGTCGCCGGCGAGGGCCCGGCCCAGGTCCGTGTGCCCGGCGTCGGAGAGCCCGACCAGCCCGAGGACCTCCCCGCCCGCCAGTTCCAGGCTGACGGGTCCGGCCAGGGGGGTGCGTACGGAGTCGAGGGCCAGAACGGGCGGTGCCCCTGCCGCCGGGGGCGTGGGTGGGAGAGCAGGGGCCGGGCGGGGGGCAAGGGACTCCTCCTCGCCGACGATGTCCTGGACCAGACGGGCCGGGCTGTGGTCCCTCAGACTGCCGTGGCTGACGAGGTGGCCGTCGCGCAGGACGGCGAAGGTGTCGGCGACCTGGTAGACCTCGTCCAGGCGATGGCTGACGTAGAGGACGGCGTGGCCGCGGTCGCGCAGGTCGTGCAGGACGTGGAAGAGCCGGGCGCTGTCCGCGGCGGGCAGCCGGGCGGTCGGCTCGTCGAGGACGATGAGCTTCGCGCGGGCCGCCAGGGCCCTGGCGATGGCGACCAGCGAGCGGTCGGCCGGCGCGAGCCCGGAGACCGGCGCGTCGGGGTCCAGGTGGACGGCGACGACGCCCAGGGCGTCGACGCAGCGCCCCCGGGTGCGGCGCCAGGAGATCAGCCCGGTCCGGCGCCCGTACCCGGTGGTCAGGGCGATGTTCTCGGCGACCGTCATCCATTCCACGAGACCGAGGTCCTGGTGGATGAAGGACATCCCGCGGGAGGCGGCGGGCGTGCCGAGCGGCTGCCCGGCCACCGTGATCTGCCCCGCGTCGGCGTGGTGCACTCCGGCGAGCACCTTGATGAGCGTGGACTTTCCGGCCCCGTTGGGCCCGAGGAGGGCGAGCACGCTGCCCGCGTGCACATCCAGGTCGACCCCGGCCAGCGCGACGGTTCCGCCGAACCGCTTGCTGAGCCCGCGGATTCGGACCAAGGGCTCCGGCCCGAAGGGCGAAGCCGCCTTCGCCGGAGTGTCGGGAGCGTCGCGCACTCGATCAAATTACAGCATTTCGGGCATTTCACTAGGCGCTGCGGCTCCAACGGGCCGCGGACGCGTCACGCGGCCTCGAGCCCGCATTCGGCCCAGATGACCTTGCCCTCCGGGAGGTAGCGCGTGCCCCAGCTCTGTGAGAGCTGCGCGACCAGGAACAGTCCGCGTCCGCCCTCGTCCGTGCTCGCCGCCCGGCGCAGGTGCGGAGCGGTGTTGCTGGCGTCGGAGACCTCGCAGATCAGGGCGTGGCCGTACAGCAGCCGCACCCGGATCGGCGCGGCCCCGTGCCGTATGGCATTGGTGATCAGCTCGCTCAGGATCAGCTCCGCGGCGAAGGCGGTCTCCTCGAGCCCCCACTCGGCCAGCCGCCGCATGGCGTCCGCCCGGACCTCGCCGACGAGTGCCGGGTCGGCGGGCAGCTCCCAGGCGGCGATCCGGTCGGCGTCCAGGGCGTGGACGCGGGCCACGAGCAGGGCGATGTCGTCGTGCGGGTGCGCGGGCGCCACGGTGTCCAGGACCGCCTGGCAGGTGTCCTCGGGTGCGCGCTCCGGGTGGGCCAGGGCCATGCGCAACTGTTCCAGGACCACGTCGACGTCCCGGTTGCGGTCCTCGATGAGGCCGTCGGTGTAGAGGACCAGCTGACTGCCCTCGGGGAGGTCGACCTCGACGGCGTCGAAGGGCAGGCCCCCGAGCCCGAGCGGGGGCCCGGCCGGGAGGTCGGGGTAGGTCACGGTGCCGTCGGGGTGGACGAGCGCGGGCGGTGGGTGCCCGGCGCGGGCCATCAGGCACCGCTGCGAGGCAGGGTCGTAGACGGCGTAGAGGCAGGTCGCGCCGATGACCCCGGCACCCTGGCCGTCGGGGTCCTCCCGGTCCAGGCGCCCCACGAGGTTGTCGAGGTGGACGAGGACCTCGTCCGGGGGGAAGTCGAGCTCGGCGAAGCTGCGCGCGGCGGTGCGCAGCCGGCCCATGGTGGCCGCGGAGAGCATGCCGTGGCCGACGACGTCCCCGACGAGGAGCCCGACGCGGGCACCGGAGAGGGGGATGACGTCGTACCAGTCCCCGCCCACGTCGGACTCGGCGGGCAGATAGCGGTGGGCGACCTCGACGGCGTCCTGGTCGGGCAGCCCGTGCGGGAGGAGCCGGCGCTGGAGGGCCAGGACCATGGTGCGTTCATGGGTGTAGCGCCGGGCGTTGTCGATGGACAGGGCGGCGCGGGTGGCGAGCTCCTGGGCCAGCGAACAGTCGTCGTCGCCGAAGGAGCTCCCGGCGCGGTAGAAGCTGGCGATGCCCAGGAGGACACCGCGGGCGAGCAGGGGCACCGCGATGAGCGAGTGAACGTGGGCCAGCAGGCGCGCGGTGTGCTCGGGGTCCTGGGCGAGCCAGCCCGCGGCGGCCTTCAGATCCGGTTCCAGCACCGCCTCGCCGCTGTTCAGACAGCGCAGCTGGGGCGAGGTCGGACCGAAGTCGATCCGCTTGCCGGGCGGAGTGAAGGGCAGGCCCTCCCGGACTCCGTGCAGCACCGTGCGGCGCAGGTCGGCGAGGGGGTCGGCGGACTCCTCGCCACGCAGGACGGCGTCGGGCAGGTCGATGGTGACGAAGTCGGCCAGTCGCGGGACCGCCGTCTCGGCCAGTTCCTCGGCGGTACGGCGCACGTCCAGGGTGGTGCCGATGCGGGCGCTGGCCTCGGACAGCAGCTCCAGTCGCCGGCGCGCGGCCAGGGCGTAGGCCCCGACGTGCGGCTCCCCCAGCATCACGAGCCCTCGGGCCGGGAACGGCGCCTCGGTGCCGTCGTCCACGGCGTCGCGGCCCCCGTCGGCCGCGACTGGCCCGCCCGGCGCGGCCGTGGCGGTCTCGCCGAGCCCTGCGGTGCCGCGTTCGCCGTCGGCCGTGACGACCTCGCCAGGACCCGCTGCTCCCCCGCCGCCGTCGGCCGCGAGGACCGGGCCGGGCACGGCGGCGAGGTGCCCGGACGGCAGGGTGATCGAGGGCCGGGCGGCCAGGGGCGCGGCCGGGACGGCGGCAAGGCCCGGCAGCTCGTCGACCTGATGCGGGAGGAGAAGGGACCCGCTCACCGGGGAGTCGTGCGGCACCGCCTCGATGGCGACGCCCTGCACCCCGGACGCGCTCGTCACCGGGCGGCTCACGAGCGTCACCCGCCGGCCGTCGGGCAGCGTCACGTCGATCGCCGCCCGCTGGGCACGGGAGATCAGCTCGGCCGCCTTTTCCTTCAGGATCGCCTGGTCACGAGGGTGGAATTCATGGACCGGCACCCCCGTCGCGAGGCCGCCGCGCAGGCCCAGGGCCGTCTCGGCCCCGGTGGCCAGATACGCCCGCAGCAGCGCGCGCTCGTGCGCGGAACTCTGCCCGAGCAGCCGCTGCTCGATGACCTCGGCCGCCCGGCGGACCGCCGCGGCCAGCGCGGGGCGGTCGAAGCCGCGCGGATAGCCGAAGCACAGGACGCCCTCGATGCGCCCGCTGAGCGGATCACGGACGGGCAGCGCGACGCAGGCGCTCTGCTGGGCGCGCTCCGCGAAGTGCTCGGCGCCGTGGACGCGGATGAGCTGCCGCTCCGCGAGGGCCAGACCGATGCCGTTCGTGCCGGCGACCTGCTCGGCGAAGACGAACCCGGGGACCCGCTGGATGTCCGGCAGGTCCCTGGCCATCGCCGGGTCGCCGAAGCGGCGCAGCAGAACCGTCCCGTTCGCGTCCGCGACCGAGATGTTGACCTTGCTGCCGGAGAAGGTGGACTGCAGCCGGTCCAGCACGGGAACGGCCGCGCGGACGATACGGCCCCCCGGGTCGAAGTCCTCCGTGTAAGGGAGGTCGGACTCGTCCGCCGACAGACCCAGGGACCGGCAGCGCTGCCACGAGTTCAGGATGGACGTCCGTACGCCCGTCTCCACGGACTCGCCCTGGAGAAACCGCTCGCGAGGACGGGCGGGCCCCGTGCCGTCAGTCGCACGTCCCGCCGGCTTGGGTTCCTCGCCGGACCGAACCACGCTTCGCCTCACTTGCGCCTGCGATGAATCCGCTCATCGGAAAGAATCGTGCATTGATGAGGATACGGGCATTGCGGGTATGAGTCACGATTCGCTTGGCCCGTCAGGGCAGGCGGCACCCGGCCCGGGAATCAGGGCAGGCGGCACCTAGCCCAGGAAACTCAAGCGCACCTTCCGCTCCGGGTTGTCCTTGTTCGTGTCCACCAGGCACACCGACTGCCATGTGCCGAGCTCCAGCCGGCCGTCCAGTACCGGCAGGGTCGCGTGGGGCGGGACGAGTGCGGGCAGGACGTGGTCGCGGCCGTGGCCGGGGCTGCCGTGCCGGTGCTGCCAGCGGTCGTCGGCGGGCAGCAGCGTGTGCAACGCGGCCAGGAGATCGTCGTCGCTCCCGGCGCCCGTCTCGAGAACCGCGATCCCGGCGGTTGCGTGGGGCACAAAAACATTGAGGAGCCCGTCGCGGCCTGCTGCCGCCTCGCGCAGGAAGGACTCGCAGTCGCCGGTGATGTCGACGACCTTCTCCGTGGATCCGGAGGTGATGTTCAGGACTCGGGTGGTGAAGACATCTGACATGTCTCCCATCCTGACGCACCCGCGAGGGCGCACCGGGGCAGGCCGGCCCGCGTGGCGATACCGGCGTCCACTGGACGAGACACCATTGACCGTGCGCATGCCACCTGGCTAGGTTCAGCCGCATGTTGCGTTCAGCCCTGCTCACCACGCGTGGTCACATCGACCTGCTGCGGGTGGCCTCCGCCGCGTGTCGCCGCGGCTGCTGACGCCCTTTCTCCTCCGCACTCTCCGTTCGCCTCGCCCTCGTCACGCCTGCCCGCCGATCGTCCTGATCCCCCGGGCGCGGCGATGACGAGGCGTGCCTGTGACGGCCCCCGCTCTCCCCCTGTGGAGCCCCCTCATGAGCATCAGCCATGCCCCGCCGAGGTCTTCGGCACCCGATATTTCGCCTGAATCGGCATCCGCCCCCGACCTCGAGCCCCTCGTCCCCACCTCCTCCAGCCGCACCCGCGTCCCCCGCTGGCTGCGCCGCACCACGGGCCCGGTCCTGCTGCTGGTGTTGTGGCAACTCCTCGCCGCCACAGGCGCGTTGCCGCCGGACGTGCTCGCCTCGCCCGGCCGCATCGCCCAGGTCGGCGGGGACATGATCGCCGACGGTTCGCTGCCCGCGGCCATGGGCACCTCGCTCCAGCGGGTCGCTGGCGGGCTGCTGTTCGGTCTGTTCGTCGGCACCGGACTCGCCCTGCTCTCGGGCCTGTTCAGGATCGGCGAGGACCTGGTGGACGCGCCGGTGCAGATGCTGCGGACGGTGCCGTTCGTGGGGCTCATCCCGCTGTTCATCATCTGGTTCGGCATCGGCGAGGCCCCCAAGGTCGCCATCATCACGCTCGGCGTGACCTTCCCTCTCTACCTCAATGTCTATGCCGGGATCCGTGGTGTGGACGCCCAGTTGATCGAGGCCGGGGAGTCCCTCGGACTGTCGCGGTGGGGTCTCGTACGGCATGTCGTGCTGCCGGGCGCGCTGCCGAGCGCGATGACCGGCCTGCGCTACTCGCTCGGCATCGCCTGGCTCGCGCTGGTCTTCGCCGAGCAGGTCAACGCCGACTCCGGCATCGGGTTCCTCATGGTGCAGGCGCGGGACTTCCTGCGGACCGACGTGATCGTGGTCTGCCTGGTGGTCTACGCCTTCCTCGGCCTGCTGGCCGACTTCATCGTCCGCTCCCTCGAAAGGCTGCTGCTGCAATGGCGACCGACGTTCACCGGCCGGTGACCCCCCTGGCGGTCCACGTCGACGGGCTCACCCGCTCCTTCGACGGCCGTGCCGTCATCGACGACCTGCGACTGGACGTCCGGCCGGGCGAGTTCGTGGCCCTGCTCGGCCGCAGCGGCTGCGGCAAGTCGACCCTGCTGCGCATCCTCGCCGGGCTCGACCGCGACATCGAGGGCAGCGTCCTGGTGCCGCGCCGCAAGGCCGTCGCCTTCCAGGCACCGCGGCTGATGCCGTGGAAGAAGGTGTGGCGCAACGTCCTGCTCGGCCTGCCGGGCAAGCCCGAACGCTCCGTCGCCGAGCAGGCCCTCGACGAGGTCGGCCTCGGCCACCGCTCGGACGCCTGGCCCAAGACCCTCTCCGGCGGGGAGGCCCAACGCGCCTCCCTGGCACGGGCGTTGGTGCGCGAGCCCGATCTGCTGCTGCTCGACGAGCCGTTCGGCGCGCTCGACGCGCTCACCCGTATCAAGGCCCAGCGGCTGGTGGGCGAGTTGTGGCAGCGCCGGGGGTGCGCGGTGCTCCTCGTCACCCATGACGTGGAGGAGGCCGTCCTGCTCGCCGACCGCGTGCTGGTGATGGACAACGGCGTCATCGCCCACGAGCAGCACATCGACCTCGACCGTCCCCGCGACATCGCCGACCCTCGGTTCGCCGCGCTGCGCGCCGGACTCCTCGAACGCCTGGGCGTCGAGGCGACGGCCGCCGAAGCCGCCTGACCCACCCCGCGAACCTCACGTACGACACGTACGACCCACACGAACGGAACCACCATGCGACGACGCCTCGTCCCCGCCGCCCTGCTCCTCCCCCTCGCCCTGCTGCTCTCCGCCTGCGGCGGGAACTCGGCCGCCGGTACCTCGAACGGCGGCACCGACGGCCAGGGCGACGTCACGATCAACGTCGGTGACCAGAAGGGCGGTTCGGAGGCCATCCTGCGGGCCGCCGGGGAACTGGAGGATCTCGACTACAAGATCAAGTGGTCCACGTTCACCTCCGGTCCGCCCCTGCTGGAAGCCGTCAACGCCAAGGCAGTCGACATCGGCGGCGTGGGCAACACCCCGCCGGTGTTCGCGGCCGGGGCGGGTTCGAAGATCAAGGTCGTCGCCGCGTGGCACGGCACCTCCAAGGGCGACACGATCCTCGTCCCGAACGACTCGTCCCTGAAGAACCCCGCGCAGCTCAAGGGCAAGTCGGTCGCCGTCGCCCAGGGGTCCTCTGCGAACTACCAGCTGGTCGCGAGCCTGAGGAAGGTCGGGCTGAAGCTGAGCGATGTCAAGGTCAAGTACCTCCAGCCGGCCGACGCGCTCGCCGCGTTCACCGCCGGCAAGGTCGACGCCTGGGCGGTGTGGGACCCGTACACCTCGCAGGTCCTGAAGGCCAAGCAGGGACGGGTGCTGACCGACGGCGACGGCGTGACCAACGGGCTCACCTTCCAGGTCGCGGCACCTGGCGCGCTGAAGGACAAGAAGAAGGCCGCCGCCGTCAAGGACTACCTGGAGCGGCTGCGGCGCGCCTACAGGTGGGTGTACGACCACGAGGACGAGTGGGCGAAGGTCTGGGCGAAGGACACCGGGCTCCCCGAGGACGTGGCACTGGCGGCGGTGAAGCGCACCTACACCACACGGGTCGAGGTCGCCGTCGACAAGCCGCTGATCGCCTCCGAGCAGGAGATCGCCGACACGTTCACGGCGTTGAAGCTCATCCCACGCAAGGTCGACTTCGCCGACTTCACCGACACCCGGTTCAACGGCGGCCTGCCGCCGTCGACCACGACGCCCCGGCCGTCGGAGGGCTCGTGACCTGACCTGACCGTGCGGGAAGATCCCCGTCTTCGGCGCGGTTGGTAGAAGCGTGAACAACACACGCGAGGTCGAGGTGGTCGTCATAGGCGCCGGTCAGGCCGGTCTGGCCGGTGCCTATCACCTGCGGCGGGCCGGTTTCGAGCCGGACCGCGACTTCGTCGTGCTGGACCACTCCCCCGGGCCCGGCGGCGCCTGGCAGTTCCGCTGGCAGTCGCTGACGTACGGCAAGGTGCACGGTATGCACGCGCTGCCGGGGATGGAACTCACCGGCGCCGACCCGGCGCGGCCGTCCGCCGAGGTGATCAGCGACTACTTCGACCGCTACGAGCGAACCTTCGACCTGCGGGTTCGGCGCCCGGTCGACGTACGGGCCGTACGTGAGGGCTCCGGCGGGCGGCTGCTGGTGGAGACCTCGGACGGTGCCTGGTCGACGCGGGCGCTGATCAACGCGACGGGCACCTGGGACCGGCCGTTCTGGCCGCGCTATCCGGGCCAGGAGACCTTCCGGGGACGGCAGCTGCACACCGCGCGGTACCCCGGGCCCGAGGAGTTCTCCGGGCAGCGGGTCGTCGTGGTGGGCGGCGGAGCGTCGGGCACCCAGCATCTGCTGGAGATCGCCGCGTACGCCGCGTCCACCACCTGGGTGACGCGGCGCCCGCCCGTCTTCCGTGAAGGGCCGTTCGACGAGAACGCGGGCCGGGCGGCGGTCGCACTGGTCGAGGAGCGGGTACGGCAGGGGCTGCCGCCCAGGAGCGTCGTCTCGGTCACCGGGCTGCCGCTCAACGACGCGATCCGGCAGGGCATCAAGGACGGGGTGCTCGACCGGCAGCCGATGTTCGACCGCATCACGCCCACCGGGGTGGACTGGAAGGACGGCCGGCACGTCGACGCCGACGTCATCCTCTGGGCCACCGGCTTCCGGCCCGCCGTCGACCACCTCGCCCCGCTGCGGCTGCGCGAGCCGGGCGGCGGAATCCGTGTCGACGGCACGCGCGCGGTCGCCGACCCGCGGATCCACCTCGTCGGCTACGGACCGTCGGCCAGCACGATCGGAGCCAACCGGGCCGGCCGGGCGGCCGTCCGCGACATCAGGCGACTGCTGACGCTCGAGCCGGCCGCGGCGTGACCTGACCCGTATCCCGGGCCGCTAAGGGGCGGCTGTACCCGCGCTGTTTCTCCCGGCGTTGAACTCCGCGACATTGCGCTGGTGTTCCGCGTAGTCCGCGGTGAAGCGGGTGTCGCCCGGCCGGACCGTGACGAAGTACAGCCAGTCGCCCGCGGGCGGGTTGACGGCGGCGCGCATCGCCTCCTCGCCCGGGTTGGCGATGGGTGTGGGCGGCAGGCCCATGCGCTGGTACGTGTTGTAGGGGTTGTCGATCCGGGTGTCGCTCTCGGTCGTCCGCAGGGTGGAGCGGCCCAGCGCGTAGTTGACGGTGGAGTCCATCTGGAGCGGCATACCGCGTTCGAGGCGGTTGAAGACGACCCGGGCCACCTTGCCCATGTCGGACGCGGTGGCCGCCTCCGCCTGGACGATGCTGGCGATGGTGACGGCCTGGTAGACGTTCATCGCGTTGCGCTGCGCCCCCGCGGCGATGGGCGCGCCGTTGAACTTCTCGTTCGCGGTGTCGACCATCCGCGCCAGGAGCTTCTCCGGCTTGGTCTTCCAGGGGAGCGGATAGGTCGCCGGGAAGAGGTAGCCCTCCGGGTTGCCGTGGGCGTCGTCCGGCAGTTTCGTGGCGACCTTCGCGAGGGACTTCTTCGCGCTGCCGGCGGGCAGGGCGAGGGCCTTGTCGACGGCGGCGTAGACCTGGCTCGCGCGCCAGCCCTCCGGGATGACCAGGGTCGCGGTCCGCCCGCCGCCGTCCCCGGGCCCCAGGATCAGCAGCGGCACCGCCACGGCGGTGCCGACCAGGACGGCTCCGGTCGCGACGAGGACGATACGGCCCCGGCGCGTCAGTCGCATGGGGCTCCGTGGCGGAGTGTTCGTCTGCATGCGGGCACGGTAACCCGCATTTCGTCACAAACCTGGCATATCTTCAGCTTGTCGGTTCCAGTTGGGCATCCCGGCGTACGAGCGCCGCGTACCGCCCGTCCCGCTCCAGGAGTTCCTCGTGAGTGCCGCGTTCGACGGCGCGCCCCGAGTCGAGCACCACGATCTGGTCGGCATGCCGCACCGTGGACAGCCGGTGGGCGATGGTGAGCGTGGTGCGGTTGGCCGACAGGGCGTCGATGGCCTCCTGGACGGCGGCCTCGGTCCGGGTGTCCAGGGCGCTGGTGGCCTCGTCGAGGATGAGGACCGGCGGGTCGCGCAGAATCGTGCGCGCGATGGCCAGGCGCTGCTTCTCGCCGCCGGAGAAGCGGTGGCCGCGTTCGCCTACGACGGTGTCGTAGCCGTCGGGCAGGGACGCGATGTGGTCGTGGATCTGCGCGGCCTTCGCCGCCCGGGTCAGCTCCTCGTCGGTGGCGTCGGGCCTGGCGAAGCGCAGGTTGTCGGCGACCGAGGCATGGAAGAGGTACGTCTCCTGCGAGACGACGCCCACCGCGCGCGCCAGGGTGTCGAAGTCGAGGTCGCGGACGTCGACCCCGTCGAGGGTGACGCGGCCGCCGGTCACGTCGTAGAGCCGGGGCACCAGATAGCCCAGCGTGGACTTGCCGGCGCCGGTGGAGCCGACGAGGGCGAGGCTGCTGCCCGCCGGGACGGTGAGGTCGATGGCGTCGAGGACCGGGCCGCCCTTGTCGTCGTAGCCGAAGGAGACGTTCTCGAAGCGGACCTCGCCCTTGACCCGGTCGAGGCGGACCGGCTCCGCGCGTTCGGTGATGTCCACGGGCAGGTCGAGGTATTCGAAGATGCGCTGGAAGAGGGCGAGCGAGGTCTGGATCTGCACGCCGGTCGACAGCAGGCTCACGGCCGGGCGGAACAGGCCCTGCTGGAGCGAGACGAACGCGACGATCGTGCCGATGGAGACCTCGGGGCCGCCCAGCTGGAGGGCCATGCCCGCGGTCCAGTAGATGACGGCGGGCAGGGCGGCCATCACGATCGTGATCACGGCCATGCGCCAGCGGCCGGCCATGTTCGACCGCACCTCGAGGTCGACGAGTTCCTCGGACTCGTCGGCGAAGGACTTCGTCAGGGAGTCGGAGCGGCCCATCGTGCGGCCGAGCAGGATGCCGCTGACGGAGAGCGACTCGGTGACGGTGGCGGCCATGGTGGCCATCTGCTTCTGGCGCTGGGTGGTGATCTTCCGGCGTTCCTTGCCGACGCGGCGGCTGATCCACACGAACACCGGCAGCAGCAGGAGCGAGACGACGGTCAGGCGCCAGTCGAGGGCGATCATCGCGACGATCGTCGCGACCACGCTGGTCAGGTTGGAGACCAGGGAGGTCGCGGTGGAGGTGACGGTGGCCTGCATGCCGCCGATGTCGTTGGCGATGCGGGACTGCACCTCGCCGGTGCGGGTGCGCGTGAAGAACGCCAGGGACATGCGCTGGAGCCGGCCGTAGACGGCGGTGCGCAGGTCGTGCATGACGCGCTGGCCGACCGTCGTGGAGATCAGGGTCTGCAGCACGCCGAAGACGCTGGTGAGCACGGCGCTGAGGATCATGCCGAGGGCGAGCAGGCTGAGCAGGCCGGTGCGCCCCTCGGGGATCGCGACGTCGAGGATCTCCTTCAGCATGAAGGGCGTGGCGACCGAGACCAGCGAGGCGGCACCGACGAGCAGGCCGACGATCGCGAGGCGGCCGCGATAGGGACGGAAGAGTCTGAGGATGCGGCGGACCTGCCGGGGCTGTTCCTTCGAGCCGTCGGGTGGGGTCCAGGGGGTTTCGTGGTCGGGAGGCATGGGCTCCTTCGAGAGCGGTACGGCACCGGCGGGCGCCGGGCGGGTCGGATCGTAGCTCATTGTTACCTATACTCACAATGAACTGCATCCTGATATTGTTCCCGTATGACCACGCCCGATCCCGACGGTCTGCTCGCCGAGCAGTTGCTGCGGCTCACCCGCCGGGTCCATCGCATCCAGAAGCGCCATCTGGAGCAGCGCGACCTCGGTATCACCCCGGCCCAGTCCCGGCTGCTGCGCACTCTCGCGCACTGGGGATCGCCACCGCGCATGGCTGATCTCGCCGAGCGCCTTGAGGTGGTGCCCCGGGCCGTGACGACGCTGGTCGACGCGCTGGAGGCGAGCGGGAAGGTACGGCGGGTCCCGGACCCGGCGAACCGCCGGGTGATCCGCATCGAGCTCACGGCCGACGGGCGGGGCGCGCTGCGCGAGCTGCGGGCTGCGCGCAGGTCGGCCGCGGAGGAGATCCTCGCCCCGCTGGCGGAGGATCAGCGTGCGGCGCTCGGGGGACTGTTGGACACGCTGATCGACGGGGAGCCGGTCCGGCGGTGCTGAGGGCTTCGCCGATTGCGGCCCGACGGCACCGAGAGCCTGACCGACCAAGCGGGCGCCAACGCGACGGCACAGAACCTCACCACCCATGCAGGCGCCAGCCCTCGACCGGGAGCCCCACGGCGGCGTCGAGAGCCTCGCCGGTCGGCCAGGAGTCGGTTGTTGGGCTGAAGTCTGGTGGCGGTCCGGCATGCGAAACGGGCCGCGGCCGCCGCTCGTTGTGCTGGTGCGGTGGCTCTTGAGTTCGCGGGCGAGTTCCTCGGCGCCGGTGGCGAAGTCGCGGATGGCCTCGCCCTCCTC
>NZ_JBSHKH010000009.1:0-38203 GCF_053643595.1 Streptomyces sp. NPDC055506
GGGTTCGATGGTCTGCGTCACCGGCTCGGCGGCGCTCGCCGAGGCCGACGCACCCGCCGCTGCCAGGCTGAGGATGCCACCGGTGACTCCGGCACGCACGGCGATCGTCGAGGTCGCACTGCGGCGGGGTTTCCGGTGGCTGCGTATGTGAGCGGTGTGGGACATGGGAATAACCGGTACCAGGGGCTCCTTCATATCTTCAAGAAACGTGTGCTGCGCCACAGTTGCTCAATCGGGCCCCCAAAAACCTCTCGTGAGGCCCTTTATTGACGCCCTAACGGACATTGCGGGCGCACCGTGACCAGGCTGTGATCACGGTCTTTGATCAATACGCCCGAATTGCCCCGCACCTACCACCGGTTGGGTTGATTGGCCAAGCCTCGTTCTCATGGACCTCTCATCTGTGTGACGGAGGTCACGGAACGGTCGCCCCGGCGGTCGCGTCGCGCGCCGGAGATCACGACCCGGTCACGGCCTCGCGAAGATCGTGAAAGCGTGCACGCGTCCACACCCCGCCCCACACGCCCTCTGATGTGTGAACGCGGCCTCTATCAAGAGATCCAGTCCATCGCCAATTTGCATGCAAGGGAACCCTCTTGATATTGAGACGGCCCTTCTGGCCTGCGCTGACTAGGCAAAATGTCACGTCTGGTGATCGCCCGGACGCTTCGAGTGTGAAGATCACCGCTCATCCGACTTCATGATCCTTCGTCAGGTGGTGGAGATCACAAAGGTTGAGTAATACCCCGTGTCGCAGATCACAGAGCGACAGGCATAAGATGCACGCGGTTGGGCTTGTGACCTGCTTCACATGTTCCCGATCTTCGCCGGGGCGGGCGGGGTTCGCGGGACGGACGGGGCGGATGTGAGCCCGATGCAAACCGCCAGCAGTCAGTGCCGACTGAGAGGAGCGAGGAGCGGTGAACGCGTATGCGCCCATCCTCGTACTGGGAGCCCTCGGGGCAGGCTTTGCGATCTTCTCCGTGGTCATGGCCACGTTGATCGGGCCGAAGCGGTACAACCGGGCCAAGCTCGAGGCCTACGAGTGCGGGATCGAGCCGACCCCCACGCCGGCCGGCGGCGGGCGCTTCCCCATCAAGTACTACCTGACGGCGATGCTCTTCATCGTCTTCGACATCGAGATCGTCTTCCTCTACCCCTGGGCCGTCACGTTCGACGCCCTGGGGATTTTCGGGCTCGTGGAGATGCTGCTCTTCGTGCTCACCGTCTTCGTCGCGTACGCGTACGTATGGCGGCGCGGCGGCCTGGAATGGGACTGAGGGGCCTTTAGTCATGGGACTCGAAGAAAAGCTGCCGAGCGGATTCCTGCTGACCACCGTCGAGCAGGCCGCGGGCTGGGTGCGCAAGGCGTCGGTCTTCCCCGCCACGTTCGGCCTCGCCTGCTGTGCCATCGAGATGATGACCACCGGCGCCGGCCGCTACGACCTGGCGCGCTTCGGCATGGAGGTCTTCCGGGGCTCGCCCCGGCAGGCGGACCTGATGATCGTCGCCGGCCGGGTCAGCCAGAAGATGGCGCCGGTGCTCAGGCAGGTCTACGACCAGATGCCGAACCCCAAGTGGGTGATCTCCATGGGGGTCTGCGCCTCCTCGGGCGGCATGTTCAACAACTACGCCATCGTCCAGGGCGTCGACCACATCGTGCCGGTCGACATCTACCTCCCCGGCTGCCCGCCACGGCCGGAGATGCTGATGGACGCCATCCTCAAGCTCCACCAGAAGATCCAGACCTCCAAGCTCGGCGTGAACGCCGAGGAGGCGGCCCGCGAGGCGGAGGAGGCGGCGCTCAAGGCCCTGCCCACGATCGAGATGAAGGGGCTGCTGCGATGAGCGACGCGAACGGCACCGGCGGCGCCAACCCCGAGAAGGACCTGTCGGCCTCCAACCTCCCCGGCCAGCGCGGTCAGGGCGGCGAGGAGATCCGCGTCCAGCGCGGCATGTTCGGCGCGAACAGCGGCGGCGACACCTCCGGCTACGGCGGCCTGGTCCGCTCGGTCCGGCTCCCGGGCCCGGCGAACCGCCCCTACGGCGGCTGGTTCGACGAGGTCGCCGACGAGCTGGAGGGAGCCCTGGAGGAACAGGGACTGCTCCCGGAGAACGCCATCGAGAAGACGGTCGTCGACCGCGACGAGCTGACCTTCCACATCGAGCGCGAGCATCTGGTCCGCGTCGCCCGCACCCTGCGCGACGACCCGGCCCTGCGCTTCGAGCTGTGCACCGGCGTCAGCGGCGTCCACTACCCGAACGACAAGGGCCGCGAGCTGCACGCCGTGTACCACCTGCGCTCGATCACCCACAACAGGCTGATCCGCCTGGAGGTCAGCGCTCCCGACAGCGACCCGCACATCCCGTCGCTGTTCTCCGTCTATCCGACGAACGACTGGCACGAGCGCGAGACGTACGACTTCTTCGGCATCGTCTTCGACGGTCACCCGGCCCTGACGCGGATCATGATGCCGGACGACTGGCAGGGCTTCCCGCAGCGCAAGGACTACCCCCTCGGCGGCATCCCCGTCGAGTACAAGGGCGCCCAGATCCCGGCTCCGGACCAGCGGAGGTCGTACTCATGAGCACTTCGCACGCCTCCCCTCGCGAGACCACCGAGGGCACCGTCTACACCGTCACCGGCGGCGACTGGGACGAGGTCGTCGAGTCGGCGGCCCGCGCCGACGACGAGCGCATCGTCGTCAACATGGGCCCGCAGCACCCGTCCACCCACGGAGTGCTCCGGCTGATCCTGGAGATCGACGGCGAGACCGTCACCGAGGCCCGCTGCGGCATCGGCTACCTGCACACCGGCATCGAGAAGAACCTCGAGTACCGGACGTGGACGCAGGGCACGACGTTCGTGACGCGCATGGACTACCTGACGCCGTTCTTCAACGAGACGGCGTACTGCCTCGGCGTCGAGAAGCTCCTCGGCATCGAGGACCAGATCCCGGACCGGGCCTCGATCATCCGGGTGCTCCTGATGGAGCTGAACCGGCTGTCGTCGCACCTGGTGTGCATCGCCACCGGCGGCATGGAGCTGGGCGCCACCACGGTCATGATCTACGGATTCCGTGATCGTGAACTCATTCTCGATATCTACGAGCTGATCACCGGCCTGCGGATGAACCACGCGTACATCCGCCCCGGCGGACTCGCCCAGGACCTGCCGCCCGGCGCGGTGGACCACATCCGCGAGTTCGTGAAGAAGATGAAGAAGAACCTCCCGGAGTACGACAAGCTCGCCACCGGGAACCCCATCTTCAAGGCCCGCATGCAGGACGTCGGCTATCTGGACCTGGCCGGCTGCATGGCCCTCGGCGCGACGGGCCCGATCCTGCGCTCCACCGGCCTGCCGCACGACCTGCGCAAGACGCAGCCGTACTGCGGTTACGAGACGTACGACTTCGACGTCCCGACCGCCGACACCTGCGACTCCTACGGGCGCTTCCTCATCCGGCTCGAGGAGATGCGCCAGTCGCTCAGGATCGTCGAGCAGTGCCTGGACCGGCTCCAGCCCGGCCCGGTCATGGTCGCCGACAAGAAGATCGCCTGGCCCGCCCAGCTCGCCCTCGGGCCCGACGGGCTCGGCAACTCCCTCGACCACATCAAGAAGATCATGGGCACCTCCATGGAGGCCCTGATCCACCACTTCAAGCTGGTCACCGAGGGCTTCCGCGTACCGCCGGGACAGGCGTACGCGGCGGTCGAGTCGCCCAAGGGCGAACTCGGGGTGCACGTCGTGTCCGACGGCGGCACCCGCCCCTACCGGGTCCACTTCCGCGACCCGTCCTTCACCAACCTGCAGGCCATGGCGGCGATGTGCGAGGGCGGCCAGGTCGCCGACGTCATCGTCGCCGTCGCGTCCATCGACCCCGTGATGGGAGGCGTCGACCGGTGACCACCTCATCTTCCGAGCGGGGCGTCAGCCTGGGCATGCCCGAACTGCCCGCGCCCGCCTACCCGGACGACGTCCGAGCCCGTCTGGAGACGGACGCGCGCGAGGTCATCGCCCGCTACCCGGACTCCCGGTCCGCCCTCCTGCCGTTGCTGCACCTCGTGCAGTCGGAGGAGGGACACGTCACGCGCACGGGCATGCGGTTCTGCGCGGACATCCTCGGCCTGACCACGGCCGAGGTCACCGCGGTCGCCACCTTCTACTCCATGTACCGGCGCCGGCCGAGCGGCGACTACCAGGTCGGGGTGTGCACCAACACCCTGTGTGCCGTGATGGGCGGGGACGCGATCTTCGAAGAGCTCCAGGAGCACCTCGGCGTCGGCAACGGCGAGACCACCGACGACGGCAAGGTCACCCTGGAGCACATCGAGTGCAACGCGGCCTGCGACTTCGCTCCGGTCGTGATGGTCAACTGGGAGTTCTTCGACAACCAGACCCCCGGCAGCGCCAAGCGCCTCGTCGACGACCTGCGCGCCGGGCGGCCGGTCACGCCCACGCGCGGTGCGCCGCTGTGCACCTTCAAGGAGACCGCCCGGGTCCTGGCCGGTTTCCCCGACGAGCGGGACGGGGCCGTCGAGTCCGGAGGAAGCGCGGGACACGCCTCCCTGGTCGGCCTGAAGCTCGCCAAGGGGGAGGCCGCACCCGCGCGCGTGGTGCATCCGCGCGGTGAGGCCGCCCGGACCGAGGCACCCCACGACCCGTCACCGACGGAGCACTTGAGCTCGCACGACGCGCCGCAGGACACGTCGGCCTCCGACCCGGCCCACCCGGCCGGGCCCGCCGCCGAGGAGGGGGAGTGATGACCTTGGCACCCGAGCTGAAAGACATGAGCCCCGAGAAGCTGCTCGCACCGGTGCTGTCGGCCTTCTGGGACGAGGACAAGTCCTGGACGCTGGACGTGTACCGAAGGCACGAGGGGTACGAAGGGCTTCGCAAGGCGCTCGCAATGTCGCCGGACGACGTGATCGCGTACGTCAAGGAGTCCGGTCTGCGCGGGCGCGGCGGCGCGGGATTCCCGACGGGGATGAAGTGGCAGTTCATTCCCCAGGGGGATGGAAAGCCGCACTATCTAGTTGTCAACGCCGACGAGTCGGAGCCCGGGACGTGCAAGGACATCCCGCTCCTCTTCGCGAACCCACATAGCCTCATCGAGGGCATGATCATCGCGTGTTACGCCATCAGGTCTTCGCATGCCTTCATCTATCTGCGCGGTGAAGTCGTACCGGTGCTGCGGCGGTTGCACTCCGCTGTGCGCGAGGCGTACGAGGCGGGCTTCCTCGGCGAGAACATCCAGGGCAGCGGACTCGACCTCGACATCACCGTGCACGCGGGCGCGGGCGCGTACATCTGCGGTGAGGAGACCGCACTGCTGGACTCGCTCGAAGGCCGCCGGGGTCAACCGCGGCTTCGTCCCCCCTTCCCTGCTGTCGCGGGCCTCTACGCGTGCCCGACTGTGGTGAATAACGTCGAGTCGATCGCTTCGGTTCCCGCGATCATGACCCGGGGCAAGGACTGGTTCCGCTCGATGGGGAGTGAGAAGTCGCCAGGCTTCACGCTCTACTCCCTGTCCGGCCATGTCGCGGGCCCCGGCCAGTACGAGGCGCCGCTCGGGATCACGCTCCGCCAGCTCCTCGACATGAGCGGCGGCATGCGCCCCGGGCACCGCCTCAAGTTCTGGACGCCGGGCGGCTCCTCGACCCCGATGTTCACCGACGAGCATCTCGACGTCCCTCTTGATTACGAAGGAGTGGGCGCCGCGGGTTCCATGCTCGGCACAAAAGCTCTCCAGTGCTTCGACGAGACGACCTGCGTGGTGCGGGCCGTCACGCGCTGGACCGAGTTCTACGCCCACGAGTCCTGCGGCAAGTGCACGCCCTGCCGCGAAGGCACCTACTGGCTCGTGCAGCTGCTGCGCGACATCGAGGCCGGCAAGGGCCAGATGTCCGACCTCGACAAGCTGAACGACATCGCCGACAACATCAACGGCAAGTCCTTCTGCGCCCTCGGCGACGGCGCCGCCTCGCCGATCTTCTCCTCGCTCAAGTACTTCCGCGAGGAGTACGAGCAGCACATCACGGGCCGGGGCTGCCCCTTCGACCCGGCCAGGTCGACGGCCTGGGCCGACCGCACGGAGGTGAACGCATGACCGTGACCACCAGCTCTCCCTCCGGCGGGGGAGAGGCGGCGGTCCCGCCGGAGGACCTCGTGTCGCTGACGATCGACGGCGCCGAGATCAGCGTGCCCAAGGGCACCCTGGTCATCCGGGCCGCCGAACAGCTCGGCATCGAGATCCCCCGGTTCTGCGACCACCCGCTCCTCGATCCGGCCGGCGCCTGCCGCCAGTGCATCGTCGAGGTCGAGGGCCAGCGCAAGCCCATGGCGTCCTGCACCATCACCTGCACCGACGGGATGGTGGTGAAGACCCACCTCACCTCGCCGGTCGCGGAGAAGGCCCAGAAGGGTGTGATGGAGCTCCTGCTCATCAACCACCCGCTGGACTGCCCGGTCTGCGACAAGGGCGGCGAGTGCCCGCTGCAGAACCAGGCCATCTCGCACGGCGACGCCGAGTCCCGCTTCGAGGGCCGCAAGCGCACCTACGAGAAGCCCGTGCCGATCTCCACGCAGGTGCTGCTCGACCGCGAGCGCTGCGTGCTGTGCGCCCGCTGCACCCGGTTCTCCAACCAGATCGCGGGCGACCCGATGATCGAGCTGGTCGAGCGGGGCGCGCTCCAGCAGGTCGGCACCGGCGAGGGCGACCCGTTCGAGTCGTACTTCTCCGGCAACACCATCCAGATCTGCCCGGTCGGCGCGCTGACCTCGGCGGCGTACCGATTCCGCTCCCGCCCCTTCGACCTGGTCTCCTCCCCGTCGGTCTGCGAGCACTGCTCCGGCGGCTGCGCCACGCGCACCGACCACCGGCGCGGCAAGGTCATGCGGCGGCTCGCCGCCGACGACCCCGAGGTCAACGAGGAGTGGATCTGCGACAAGGGGCGGTTCGGGTTCCGGTACGCGCAGCAGCGGGACCGGCTCGAGACGCCGCTCGTGCGCAACGCCGAGGGCGAGCTGGAACCGGCCTCCTGGCCCGAGGCGCTGCAGATCGCGGCCCAGGGGCTGCTGGCCTCCCGGGGCCGCACCGGCGTCCTGACCGGCGGCCGGCTCACCATCGAGGACGCCTACGCGTACAGCAAGTTCGCGCGCGTGGCGCTCGACACCAACGACATCGACTTCCGCGCGCGCGTGCACAGCGCCGAGGAGGCCGACTTCCTGGCCGCCCAGGTCGCAGGCCGCGGCCGGGACCTCGACGGTACGGGCGTCACGTACACCGCGCTGGAGAAGGCGCCCGCCGTCCTCCTGGTCGGGTTCGAGGCGGAGGAGGAGGCGCCCGGCGTCTTCCTGCGGCTGCGCAAGGCCTGGCGGGGGCACGGGCAGCGGGTCTTCTCGCTGGCCACGCACGCCACCCGCGGTCTGGAGAAGGCCGGTGGCACGCTGCTGCCCGCGGCTCCCGGCACCGAGACCGAGTGGCTGGACGCGCTCGGCAGCGGTGTCGGCCTGGAGGACGACGGCGCGACGGCAGCCGAGGCGCTGCGCGCCGAGGGCGCTGTGATCGTCGTCGGCGAGCGGCTGGCCGCGGTGGCCGGCGGACTCACCGCCGCCGTGCGCACCGCGACCGCCACCGGGGCCCGGCTGGTGTGGATCCCACGCCGGGCCGGGGAACGCGGCGCGATCGAGGCGGGCGCGCTGCCGTCGCTGCTGCCGGGCGGCCGCCCGGCCACCGACCCACGCGCGCGTGACGAGGTCGCCGGCGTCTGGGGCGTAGCCGGCCTCCCGCACCGCTACGGCCGTGACACCGGCGAGATCGTCGAGGCCGCCGCGACCGGCGAGCTGCAGGCCCTGCTGGTGGCGGGCGTCGAGATCGCCGACCTGCCCGACCCGGCACGCGCGCGTGCGGCACTGGACGAGGTCGGCTTCCTGGTCTCCCTCGAACTGCGGCCCAGCGAGATCAGCCGCGAGGCGGATGTCGTCCTGCCCGTAGGCGCGGTCGCCGAGAAGGCCGGCACCTTCCTCAACTGGGAAGGCCGGGTCCGCTTCTTCGAGGCCGCGCTCAAGCCCGACCAGATGACCCGCCGCCTCGCGCCGAGCGACGCGCGCGTGCTGCAGATGCTCGCCGACGCCATGGACGTCCACCTCGGACTGCCGGATCTGCGCACCGTGCGCGCGGAGATCGACCGGCTCGGCGCCTGGGACGGCCCTCGGGCCGGCGAACCCCTGGAGACAGCGGCGGCGCTGCCCCGCCCGGCCGTCGGCGAGGCCGTCCTCGCCGGGCACCGGCTGCTGCTCGACCAGGGCCTCCTCCAGCAGGGCGACGAGGCGCTCGCCGGAACCCGGCACGCCGCACGCGCGCGGGTGTCGGCCGCGACGGCCGCCGAGGCGGGCGTCAAGGACGGCGACCTCCTCGCCGTGACCGGCCCCCAGGGCGCCGTGGAACTCCCGCTCCAGATCAGTGAGATGCCCGACCGGGTGGTGTGGCTGCCGCTGAACTCCACCGGCGGCGGCGTCGCCTCCGACACCGGGGCGCGGCCCGGCTCCCTCGTCCGCATCGGCCCGGCGACGCTCGCCGGCGAGGCCCCCAAGGAGGTGGAGGCATGAGCCCGTACCTCGCCGCTGAAGACCTCTCGATGTTCGGCCAGGACCCGTGGTGGCTGGTCGTCATCAAGGCGGTGTTCTGCTTCGCCTTCCTGATGGTGACCGTGCTCATCTCCATCGTCATGGAGCGCAAGGTCGTCGCCTGGATGCAGCTGCGCATCGGCCCCAACCGGCACGGCCCCTGGGGCATGCTCCAGTCGCTCGCCGACGGCATCAAGCTCATGCTCAAGGAGGACGTCGTCGTCAAGCGCGCGGACAAGGCGGTCTACGTCCTCGCGCCGATCATCGCGGCCATCCCGGCCTTCATGGCGATCGCGGTGATCCCCTTCGGCCCGGCCGGCAACGAGATCTCGATCTTCGGACAGCGCACCACGATGCAGCTCACCGACCTGCCGATCGCGATGCTCTACATCCTCGCGGTCGCCTCGGTCGGCATCTACGGCATCGTCCTCGCGGGCTGGAGCTCCGGCTCGACCTACCCGCTGCTGGGGGGCTTGCGCTCCTGCGCGCAGATGATCTCCTACGAGATCGCGATGGGCGCCGCCTTCGCCTCCGTGTTCCTCTACTCGGGGTCGATGTCGACGTCGGCGATCGTCGAACAGCAGGCCGACCGCTGGTACATCCTGCTGCTGCCGCTCTCCTTCATCCTCTACATCGTCACGATGGTCGGCGAGACCAACCGCGCCCCCTTCGACATGCCGGAGTCCGAGGGCGACCTGGTCGGCGGCTTCAACACCGAGTACTCGTCGATCAAGTTCGCGATGTTCATGCTTGCCGAGTACGTCAACATGGTGACCGTCTCGGCCGTCGCCACCACGCTGTTCCTCGGCGGCTGGCGGGCCCCGTGGCCGATCAGCACCTTCTGGGAGGGCGCGAACCACGGCTGGTGGCCGATGCTCTGGTTCACCGTCAAGGTCCAGCTGCTGCTCTTCATGTTCATCTGGATCCGCGGCACGCTCCCGCGCGTCCGCTACGACCAGCTGATGAAGCTCGGCTGGAAGGTCCTCATCCCCGTCTCGCTGGTGTGGCTGATGCTCGTCGCCACCGTGCGGGCCCTTCGGAACGAGAACTACGACTTCGCCGACATCGTGCTCTACGTCGGCGGCGGTGTGCTGGCCCTGCTGCTGCTCTCCTTCGTCGTCGACATGTTCCGCGAGAAGTCCAAGCAGGCCGAGCGGCCGGCCGAGACCCCGGCTGCCTTCGACCCCATGGCGGGCGGATTCCCCGTGCCGCCGCTGCCCGGACAGGAGCTTCCGCCGGCTCCCCGGCGCCGCTCGCGCCGTGAGCGGGAGCTGATTGTCAGTGGTGGGCCCGATACTCAGAGTGACGAATCTCTGGGCGGATCTACGGATGGAAAGGAGGCGTCCGATGGCTGAGGAACTCGAGCGTTCGAAGGCTGAGGAACCCAAGGACACCAAGCCCGGTTTCCAGAACCCCGTGGCCGGCTTCGGCGTGACCTTCAAGGCCATGTTCAAGAAGCGGCTGACCGAGCAGTACCCCGAGCAGCAGAAGACCACGGCTCCGCGCTTCCACGGACGGCACCAGCTCAACCGCCATCCGGACGGCCTGGAGAAATGCGTCGGCTGTGAACTGTGCGCGTGGGCCTGCCCCGCCGACGCCATCTATGTGGAGGGCGCCGACAACACCGACGAGGAGCGCTACTCGCCGGGCGAGCGGTACGGCCGCGTCTACCAGATCAACTACGCCCGCTGCATCCTGTGCGGCCTGTGCATCGAGGCGTGCCCCACGCGCGCGCTCACGATGACGAACGAGTTCGAGCTGGCCGACTCCAGCCGGGCCAACCTCATCTACACCAAGGAGCAGTTGCTCGCCGGTCTCGAGGACGGCATGGTCGACTCGCCCCACGCCATCTATCCGGGGACGGACGAACAGGACTACTACCGGGGCCTGGTGACCGAGGCCGCGCCCGGCACCGAGCAGCAGGTCGCCCACTCCAAGGGCGAGGTGGTGCAGGAGTCCGACTCCACCTTCGGCGGGACCGAGCCGGCGTCGGAGAAGGTGATCGGCCGATGACCGCCCAGCTCGCCGCGTACTCCACCTCCACCGGAGAGGCCGTCCAGTTCTGGATCCTCGGCACGATCGCGGTGATCGGCGCCCTGGGCACCATCCTCATGAAGAGGGCCGTGCACAGCGCCCTCTGCCTCGCCGGGACCATGATCATCCTGGCGGTGTTCTACCTCGCCAACGGCGCCTACTTCCTGGGCGTCGTGCAGATCATCGTCTACACCGGCGCGATCATGATGCTGTTCCTGTTCGTGGTGATGCTCGTCGGCGTGACCGCGGCGGACTCCCTGAAGGAGACCATCAAGGGCCAGCGCTGGCTGGCCCTGCTGTGCGGTCTCGGCTTCGGCGTCCTGCTGATCGGCGGCATCGGCAACGCCTCCCTCACGGAGTTCAACGGCATCGGCCAGGCGAACGCCGGGGGCAACGTGGAGGGCATCGCCGCCCTCATCTTCACCAAGTACGTCTTCGCGTTCGAGATCACCGGCGCCCTGCTCATCACGGCCGCCGTCGGCGCCATGGTGCTCACCCACCGCGAGCGCACCGAGCGCGCCAAGACGCAGCGCGAACTCGCCGAGGAGCGGGTGCGCGAGGGCAAGTACCTGCCGCCGCTGCCGGCGCCCGGTGTGTACGCCCGGCACAACGCGGTCGACATCGCGGGCCTGCTCCCCGACGGCACACCGTCCGAGCTCACCGTCAGCAAGACGCTGCGTGAGCGCGGCCAGATCCGCGACGTGTCGCAGCAGGCGCTCAACGACCTCAAGGCCCTGGAGCAGCGGGCCGAGGACCGCCTGGAGCGCAAGGCGGTCGGGCCGGCGAAGTTCAAGCGGTCCGAGGAGGCGTCGAAGTGAACCCCGTCAACTACCTCTACCTCGCGGCCCTGTTGTTCACGATCGGCGCCACCGGCGTGCTGATCAGGCGCAACGCGATCGTCGTGTTCATGTGCATCGAGCTCATGCTCAACGCCTGCAACCTCGCGTTCGTCGCCTTCTCCCGGATGCACGGCAACCTCGACGGCCAGATCATCGCGTTCTTCACGATGGTCGTCGCCGCCGCCGAGGTCGTGGTCGGGCTCGCGATCATCGTGTCCCTGTTCCGTGCCCGTCACTCGGCCTCGGTCGACGACGCCAGCCTGATGAAGCTGTAAGGGGTCGGAAGAATCGTGGAGAACCTGATTGCGCTGCTGGTGGCGGCGCCCCTGCTCGGAGCGGTGGTCCTGCTGTGCGGCGGACGCCGGCTGGACGCCGTCGGCCACTGGATCGGCACGGCCCTCGCGGCCTCCTCCTTCGTGCTCGGCCTGGTGCTGTTCGCCGACATGCTGGGCAAGGACCCGGACCACCGGGAGATGGGCCAGCACCTGTTCAGCTGGATCCCGGTCGAGGGCTTCCAGGCGGACGTCGCCTTCCAGCTCGACCAGTTGTCGATGACGTTCGTCCTGCTGATCTCGGGCGTCGGCTCGCTGATCCACCTCTACTCCGTCGGGTACATGGAGCACGACGAGCGGCGCCGCCGCTTCTTCGGCTATCTGAACCTGTTCCTCGCGGCGATGCTGCTGCTCGTCCTCGCCGACAACTACCTGCTGCTGTACGTCGGCTGGGAGGGCGTCGGTCTCGCCTCCTATCTGCTGATCGGCTTCTGGCAGCACAAGCCCAGCGCCGCCACGGCAGCGAAGAAGGCCTTCCTGGTCAACCGCGTCGGCGACATGGGCCTGTCCATCGCGATCATGCTGATGTTCCTGTGGTTCGGCACCTTCGCCTTCGGGCCGGTGCTCGGCAGCCACGAGGAGGCCGGGCTCGCCGGTGCCGCCGGTGAGGACAAACTGACCGCCATCGCCCTGATGCTGCTGCTCGCGGCCTGCGGCAAGTCCGCCCAGGTGCCGCTGCAGTCCTGGCTCGGGGACGCGATGGAGGGCCCGACCCCGGTCTCGGCCCTCATCCACGCCGCGACGATGGTGACGGCGGGTGTGTACCTGATCGTCCGCTCCGCGGCCGTCTTCAACGGCGCCCCGGACGCGCAGCTGGTCGTCACCGTCGTCGGTGCGGTCACGCTCCTCTTCGGTGCGATCGTCGGTTGCGCGAAGGACGACATCAAGAAGGCACTGGCCGGCTCGACCATGTCGCAGATCGGCTACATGGTGCTCGCCGCGGGCCTCGGCCCCATCGGCTACGTCTTCGCGATCATGCACCTGGTGACGCACGGCTTCTTCAAGGCCGGGCTGTTCCTCGGCGCCGGTTCGGTCATGCACGGCATGAACGACGAGGTGGACATGAGGAAGTACGGCGGTCTCAGGAAGTACATGCCCATCACCTTCGTCACCTTCGGCCTCGGCTACCTGGCGATCATCGGCTTCCCGGGCCTGTCCGGCTTCTTCTCCAAGGACATGATCATCGAGTCGGCGTTCGCCAAGGGCGGCACCGAGGGCTGGATCCTCGGCGGCGTGGCCCTGCTGGGCGCGGCCATCACGGCGTTCTACATGACGCGCGTGATGCTGATGACGTTCTTCGGTGAGAAGCGCTGGCAGCCCGACGAGCAGGGCAACGAACCGCATCCGCACGAGTCGCCCAAGGTGATGACGATCCCGATGATCGTGCTGGCCGTCGGGTCGGTGGCCGCCGGTGGGTTCTTCAGCATCGGCGACCGCTTCGTGCACTGGCTGGAGCCGATCACCGGGCACAGCCACGGTGACTCGCCGCTCAGTGCCGCCGCGGTCACCGGCGCGACCGTCACCTGCATGGTCATCGGCGTCGCCCTCGCCTGGGCGCAGTACGGACGGCGCCCGGTCCCGGCCGTCGCCCCGCGCGGATCGCTGCTCACCCGGGCCGCCCGGCGCGACCTGCTCCAGGACGACTTCAACCACGTCGTCCTGGTCCGTGGCGGCGAACACCTCACGCGGTCCCTGGTCTACGTCGACCACACCCTGGTCGACGGCGTCGTCAACGGCACGGCGGCCTCGGTCGGCGGTCTCTCCGGGCGGATGCGCAAGCTGCAGAACGGCTTCGCCCGCTCCTACGCGGTCTCGATGTTCGGGGGTGCGGCGGTCCTGGTCGCCGTGACCCTGCTGATGAGGGCGGTCTGATACCGATGTCCTTTCCTCTGCTGACAGCGACAGCGGTGCTCCCGGCGGTCGGGGCGATCGCCACGGCCGCCGTACCGGCCGCGCGGCGCACCGTCGCCAAATGGCTGGCGCTGCTCTTCTCGCTCGCCACGCTCGTCCTCGCGATCGTCGTCCTGGTGCGCTTCGACCCGGACGGCGACCGCTACCAGCTCACCGAGTCCCACTCCTGGATCGCGGACTTCGGCGTCCGCTACGAACTGGGCGTGGACGGCATCGCGGTGGCGCTGATCGCGCTCACGGCCCTGCTGATCCCGTTCATCATCCTCGCGGGCTGGCACGACGCCGACCCGCTGGAGACCGGGTCCACGCGGTGGCGGCCGACGCAGGGCTTCTTCGCCCTGATCCTGGCCGTCGAGGCGATGGTGATCATCTCCTTCGAGGCCACCGACGTCTTCCTCTTCTACATCTTCTTCGAAGCCATGCTGATCCCGATGTACTTCCTCATCGGCGGCTTCGGGGACCGTGCCCACGAGCACGGCGAGAAGGCGGCCGCGACGCAACGGTCGTACGCGGCGGTGAAGTTCCTGCTCTACAACCTGGTCGGCGGTCTGATCATGCTGGCCGCGGTGATCGGCCTGTACGTGGTCGCCGGGAACTTCTCGCTCACGGAGATCGCCGAGGCCCGGGCCAACGGCTCGCTCGACATGGCGACCAACACCGAACGGTGGCTGTTCCTGGGCTTCTTCTTCGCCTTCGCGGTGAAGGCGCCGCTGTGGCCGCTGCACACCTGGCTGCCCAACGCGATGCAGGAGTCCACCGCCCCGGTCGCCGTGCTCATCACGGCCGTCGTCGACAAGGTCGGCACCTTCGCGATGCTCCGCTTCTGCCTCCAGCTCTTCCCGGAGGCGAGCAAGTGGGCGACGCCCGCGATCCTCGTGCTGGCGCTCATCAGCATCATCTACGGCGCCCTGCTCGCCGTGGGCCAGCGCGACATCAAGCGGCTGGTCGCTTACGCGTCGATCTCCCACTTCGGCTTCATCATCATGGGCATCTTCGCGATGACCAGCCAGGGCCAGTCCGGGGCGACGCTCTACATGGTCAACCACGGCATCTCGACCGCCGCGCTGATGCTGGTGGCGGGCTTCCTGATCTCCCGGCGGGGCTCGCGGCTCATCGCCGACTACGGCGGGGTGCAGAAGGTCGCGCCGGTGCTCGCCGGGACATTCCTGATCGGCGGTCTCGCGACCCTGTCGCTGCCCGGCCTGGCCCCGTTCGTCAGCGAGTTCCTCGTCCTGGTCGGCACGTTCACGAGGTACCCGGTGGTCGGCATCATCGCCACCTTCGGCATCGTCCTGGCCGCCCTCTACACCCTCGTCCTCTACCAGCGGACGATGACGGGCCCGGTGAAACCCGAGCTCGCGAAGATGCCGGATCTCAGGGTGCGTGAACTCGTGGTCGTCGCCCCGCTGGTCGTCCTGCTGATTTTCCTGGGCGTCTACCCGAAGCCCGTCACCCAGATCATCGACCCGGCGGTCAAACAGACCATGTCCGACGTACAGCAGAAGGACCCCAAGCCCGAGGTGGAGGCGGCCAAGTGAGCGCAACAGCCGTCCACAGCCTGTGGACAACGGCGGCCGACCCGATCACGAAGATCGACGCGCCGAAGATCGAATACGGGCAGCTCGCCCCCACCCTGATCATCGTCGGTGCGGCGATCGTCGGGATCCTGGTCGAGGCCTTCGTACCGCGCAAATCGCGTTACTACGTCCAGATGTTCGTGTCCGTCGTCGCGATCGCGGCCGCCTTCGCGGCGGTCGTGGCGCTCGCGGCCGACGGGTACGGCACCACCAAGGCGCGCATCGCGGCGATGGGCGCCATCGCCGTCGACGGACCGGCCCTCTTCTTGCAGGGCACGATCCTGCTGGCGGCCCTGGTCGGCCTGTTCACCTTCGCCGAGCGGCGGCTCGACCCGGAGGCGCACGGCAACCGCGTCGACTCCTTCGCCGCGCAGGCCGCGTCCGTGCCGGGCAGCGAGAGCGAGAAGGCCGCGGTCAAGGCCGGGTTCACCACCACCGAGGTGTTCCCGCTACTGCTGTTCGCCGTCGCCGGCATGCTGATCTTCCCGGCGGCCAACGACCTGCTGACGCTGTTCGTGGCGCTGGAGGTCTTCTCCCTCCCGCTGTACCTGCTGTGCGCGCTGGCCCGCCGCAAGCGGATGATGTCGCAGGAGGCGGCGGTCAAGTACTTCCTCCTCGGCGCCTTCGCCTCCGCGTTCACGCTGTTCGGCATCGCGCTGCTGTACGGCTACGCGGGCTCGATGTCGTACGCGACGATCGCGCAGGTCGTCGACGGCACCGTGCAGGACGTCAACCCGGCGCTCGCCGGCACCATGGGCAACGACGCACTGCTGCTGATCGGTGCCGCGCTGCTGGTGATGGGCCTGCTGTTCAAGGTGGGCGCGGTGCCGTTCCACATGTGGACGCCGGACGTGTACCAGGGCGCGCCGACGCCGGTGACCGGCTTCATGGCGGCGGCGACGAAGGTGGCGGCGTTCGGCGCGCTGCTGCGCGTGCTGTACGTCGTCCTGCCGGGCCTGCGCTGGGACTGGCGGCCGGTGATGTGGGCCGTGGCGATCATCACCATGCTGGGCGGAGCGATCGTCGCGATCACGCAGACCGATATCAAACGGCTGCTGGCGTACTCGTCGATCGCGCACGCCGGGTTCATCCTCGCGGGTGTCATCGCGACCACGCCTGACGGCGTGTCGTCGGTGCTGTTCTACCTGGCCGCGTACTCGTTCGTGACGATCGGCGCCTTCGCCGTGGTCACCCTCGTCCGGGACGCGGGCGGCGAGGCGACACACCTGTCCAAGTGGGCCGGGCTCGGACGCAGGTCCCCGCTGGTGGCGGCCGTGTTCGCGGTGTTTCTGCTGGCCTTCGCGGGCATCCCGCTGACCTCCGGCTTCGCCGGGAAGTTCGCCGTGTTCAAGGCGGCGGCGGAGGGCGGGGCCGCCCCCCTGGTCGTGGTCGGTGTGATCTCGTCGGCGATCGCGGCGTTCTTCTACATCCGCGTCATCGTGCTGATGTTCTTCAGCGAGCCGCGGCCGGAGGGCCCGACGGTGGCCGTGCCGTCGCCGCTGACCATGGCGGCGATCGGGGTGGGCGTGGCGGTCACGCTGGTGCTCGGTGTGGCGCCGCAGTACTTCCTGGATCTGGCGGGTCAGGCGGGTGTGTTCGTGCGCTGACGGTGCGCTTGCGGGTGGGCTGCGGCCCGGCGTCCCTTTCCGGGGTGCCGGGCCGTCGGCCTCGAAGGGGGGCCGCCCAGCCTGTGGATAACTTCAGGGCTGTCGGTGGTGACCCCTATCGTGGACGCAGTGGTCGAGGGACGACGTACGGGGGACAGGACGATGGGTGGGACGGGCGGTATCGCTGAGATGTCAGTGACGCAGAGCGAGGCGCTGGCCACGCTGCACCGGGTCTTCGGGTACGAGGCCTTCCGGGGCGAGCAGGAAGCGGTCATCGAGCATGTGGTCGCGGGCGGTGACTCCGTCGTGCTCATGCCGACCGGCGCCGGCAAGTCCCTGTGCTACCAGGTCCCGGCCCTGGTCAGGCCGGGCACGGGTGTCGTCGTCTCCCCCCTCATCGCCCTGATGCAGGACCAGGTCGACGCGCTGCGGGCGCTCGGCGTGCGGGCCGGGTTCATGAACTCCACGCAGGACTTCGACGAGCGGCGGCTGGTGGAGGCCGAGTTCCTCGCCGGCGAGCTGGACCTGCTGTACCTGGCGCCCGAGCGGCTTCGGCTGGACAGCTCCCTCGACCTGCTCTCGCGCGGCAAGATCTCCCTCTTCGCGATCGACGAGGCGCACTGCGTCTCCCAGTGGGGCCACGACTTCCGGCCCGACTACCTGACGCTTTCGCTGCTCGGCGAGCGCTGGCCGGACGTGCCGCGGATCGCGCTCACCGCGACGGCCACGCGCGCCACGCACCAGGAGATCACCGAGCGGCTGAACATGCCGGCGGCCCGCCACTTCGTGGCGAGCTTCGACCGGCCCAACATCCAGTACCGGGTCGTGCCGAAGGCCGACCCGAAGAAGCAGCTGCTGAGCTTCCTGCGCGAGGAGCACGCGGGCGACGCGGGCATCGTCTACTGCCTGTCGCGCAACTCGGTGGAGAAGACCGCCGAGTTCCTGAGCCGCAACGGCGTCGAGGCGGTGCCGTACCACGCGGGCCTGGACGCGGGCACGCGCGCGGCCCACCAGTCCCGCTTCCTGCGGGAGGACGGCCTGGTCGTCGTGGCGACCATCGCCTTCGGCATGGGCATCGACAAGCCGGACGTCCGCTTCGTCGCCCACCTCGATCTGCCCAAGTCGGTCGAGGGCTACTACCAGGAGACGGGGCGGGCCGGCCGCGACGGGCTGCCGTCGACGGCCTGGATGGCCTACGGGCTCAACGACGTCATACAGCAGCGCAAGCTGATCCAGTCCGGCGAGGGCGACGAGGCCTTCCGGAGGCGGGCCCAGTCCCACCTGGATTCGATGCTGGCGCTGTGCGAGACAGTCCAGTGCCGCCGGGGCCAGCTCCTCGCCTACTTCGGCCAGGACCCGGACCCGGCCGGCTGCGGCAACTGCGACACCTGCCTCACCCCGCCGGAGACCTGGGACGGCACGGTCGCGGCGCAGAAGGTGCTGTCGACGGTGGTGCGGCTGCAGCGCGAGCGCGGCCAGAAATTCGGCGCGGTGCAGATCGTCGACATCCTGCTGGGGAAGCGGACCGGCAAGGTGATCCAGTTCGACCACGACCAGCTGTCGGTCTTCGGCATCGGCGATGAGCTGACCGAGACCGAATGGCGGGGCGTCATCCGCCAGCTGCTGGCCCAGGGACTGCTCGCCGTGGAGGGCGAGTACGGCACGCTGGTGCTGACCGAGGGCAGCGGGACGGTGCTGCGGCAGGAGCAGGAGGTGCCGCTGCGCAAGGAACCGAAGAAGCCGGTGACCTCCCGGTCGGGGTCGTCGTCCTCGGGCTCCGGGCGGGGCGAGCGCAAGGGCAGGTCGGCTGCCGTCGAGCTGCCCGAGGAACTGATGCCGGCCTTCGAGGCACTGCGCGCCTGGCGGGCCGAGCAGGCACGCGAACAGGGCGTACCGGCCTACGTCATCTTCCACGACGCCACGCTGCGGGAGATCGCCACGGTGTGGCCGGCGTCGGTGGCCGAGCTCGGTGGGATCGGCGGAGTGGGCGAGAAGAAGCTCGCGACATACGGGGAGGGCGTGCTGGAGGTGCTCGCGTCACTGGGCGGGCAGCCCGGCCCGACCCCGGACCAGGCGCCCGACCGGGCTCCGGCCCAGGCGCCCGGCTCGCAGATGGGCGGGCCGGACGACTGGCCCGAGATGACGGAGCCGGAACCCGACTGGATATGAGGCCGGGCTCCGGCCGGGTCACGTAGCTCCGGGGTGCGGGCCGGTCACAGTGCCCGTGCCGCGTACGCCCTGACATCCGCGTCGGAGTCCGTCGTCGCCGTGGCGAGGGCCGCGCGGGCCTCCTCGGCGGTGCGGTGCCGGGTCAGTGCCAGGACGGCGGCCTTGCGCACGTCGGCGTTGGCGTCCGCGAGGGCCTTGGCGAGGGCGGGGACCGCCACCTCCGGGTCGGCGACGGACAGGGCCGTGGCGGCTCCGGCCCGGACCTGCCAGGCCGATTCCGACAGGGCGGCCACGGCACGCGCGGTGAGGCTCGCCGGGCAGCCGGTCGTGCCCAGTGCTCCGTAGGCAGCCGCTCGCACCAGGGCGTCGGGGTCGTCGAGGAGGCCGGTGAGGGCCGCTTCGATCGAGCCGGCGGCGGAATCGGAGCGCGCTGCGGAATCGGTGCCGCCCAGAGGACCACTGGACAGTCGCTCGGCACCCACCGTGGCCAGTCCCTTGGCGATCGCCACCCGGACCTCGCGGGACGGGTCGGCGACCGCCGCGCGGGCCAGTTCCCCGGCGGCGTCGACCGACACCAGGGCGCGTACGGCCTCGATACGGACGGCGATGTCGGCGTCGGCCAAGGCGTCCGCGAACAGGCCGGCGTCTCCGAGGCGCAGGGCACGCAGGACGTCCAGCGCGGCGGCGCGGACCACCGGGTCGGGCTCGGCCAGGGCGGCGGCGAGGCCGTCGCGCAGGTCGGGCTCGGGCGGGAGCGTCTCGACGAGCTCCCGCAGTGACGCGGCTGCGGCGGCCCGTACCTCGGCGGCGGGGTCGCGCAGGGCGGAGGCGAGGGCGCGGCCTGTCCCGGGCGGCAGCGTCTCGGTGAGCACGGCGACCGCCTCACGTCGGACGGCGGGCGCGGGGTCGGTCAGGTACGGCTGCAGGGCGTCGAGTTCGGGCTCCTCATCGGCCAGGGCGACGAGTTCGAGGAGACGGGCGGAGGACTGCTCGGGGGCGGGAGCGGGGGACGAGGACGACGCCGTCGGCTGCGGCTGGTCAGCCTCAGACCCGGCTGCCCCCACCTGGGCAGCCACCGGAGCCACATCCCGCGGCCCAGCCATCGCCACGTCCTCGGCGTGGACCTCGCCGATCAGACGCGACGGGCCGCCCACGGGGGTGAAGCCGTCGACCGGAACGAGATAGGGAGCCACGGGACGGGCCGTGAACTCCATCGCACCAGAGGGGGACTTGTGCAGATCGAGGTGGTGGAACCAGGACGCGTCGTCGCGCCGGGGGTGGTCGAGGCGGTCGTGGTAGAGGCCCCAGCGGGACTCCGTGCGGGCCAGGGAGGACCGGGCGGCCATCTCCGCGCAGTCGCGGATGAAGGTGACCTCCGCGCAGCGCATCAGTTCGTGCGCGGTGTGGGCGCCCATCTCGGCGATGTCGGCGTGCATCCGCTCGAAGGCCTCCAGGGCGAGCGACAGACGGGCGCCGGACTTCGGCGGGGCCACGTAGTCGTTCACGAAGCGGCGCAGCTTGTACTCGACCTGGGGCTGCGGCGGGCCGTCGGGGTTGCGCAGCGGGCGGTAGATCAGCTCGTGCGCCTCCCGGAGCTGCTGCGACGGCAACTCGCCCGCGTAGGCCTGGTACTGGGACGCGTCCGCACCCGCGAGGTCGCCGTAGACGAACGCGCCGATCATGTAGTTGTGCGGGACGCAGGCCAGGTCGCCGGCCGCGTACAGCCGGGGCACGGTCGTCCGGGCGTGGTCGTCCACCCGGACGCCGGAGGCGGAGTGGCCGCCGCACAGGCCGATCTCGGAGATGTGCATCTCGATGTCGTGGGTGCGGTAGTCGTGGCCGCGGCCGGAGTGGAAGGTGCCGCGGGTCGGGCGTTCGGTGGAGTGGAGGATCGTCTCCAGGGCCGAGACCGACTCCTCGGGGAGGTGGCTCAGCTTCAGGTAGACCGGGCCCCGGTCGGACGCGACCTCCGCGGCGAACTCGGCCATCATCTGCCCCGACCAGTAGTCGGAGTCGACGAAGCGCTCGCCGTGCCGGTTCACCTGGTAGCCGCCGAAGGGGTTGGCGACATAGGCGCAGGCCGGGCCGTTGTAGTCCTTGATCAGCGGGTTGATCTGGAAGCACTCGATGCCGGTGAGTTCCGCGCCCGCGTGGTAGGCCATGGCGTAGCCGTCGCCCGCGTTGGTGGGGTTCTCGTAGGTGCCGTACAGATAGCCGGAGGCGGGCAGACCGAGGCGGCCGCAGGCGCCGGTCGCGAGGATCACCGCGCCCGCGCGGACCTGGACGAACTGCCCCGTGCGGGTGTTGAAGCCCGCCGCCCCGACGGCGCGCCCCTCGGCCGTGAGGACACGCACCGGCATCACCCGGTTCTCGATGCGGATCCTCTCCCGCATCTCGCGCCGCCGCAGCTGCCGGTACAGGACCTTCTTGACGTCCTTGCCCTCCGGCATCGGCAGCACATAGGAGCCGGAGCGGTGGACCTGGCGGACCGCGTAGTCGCCGTGCTCGTCCTTCTCGAACTTCACGCCGTACGACTCCAGTCGCTGCACCATGCCGAAGCCGCGGGTGGCGGTCTGGCGGACGGTGGACTGGTCGACGATGCCGTCATTGGCACGGGTGATCTCGGCGACGTAGTCGTCGGGTTCGGCGCGGCCCGGGATGACCGCGTTGTTGACGCCGTCCATGCCCATGGCGAGCGCGCCGGAGTGGCGGACGTGGGCCTTCTCCAGCAGCAGCACGTTCGCGCCGTGCTCGGCGGCGGTCAGTGCCGCCATGGTGCCGGCGGTGCCGCCGCCGATGACGAGGACGTCGCAGGTCAGTTCCTCGGCGTCGGCGAGGGACGGGACGGCCAGGGAGGTGTCCGCAGGGGGGTTCACGGAGGTGGTCACCGGGGTGCCTTTCACGTACCGAGCGAGGTGAGGACGTCGCGCCGCAGGGCCACGCGCGCCGGGTCGTCGTGCGCGCCCCGGTCACGCGGGCGGGGCACGTCCCGTACGGCGGCGAGGCCGCCCGCGCCGAGCAGGGCGACGCGGTCGCCGAGGAAGAGCGCCTCGTCCACGTCGTGGGTGACGAAGACGACGGTCGCGCCCGTGCCGTGCAGCACCTCCACCAGCAGGTCCTGCATGCCGGCCCGGGTCTGGGCGTCGAGTGCGCCGAACGGCTCGTCCATCAGGACGGCGCGCGGGCGTGCGGCCAGGGCGCGGGCCAGCTGGACGCGCTGGCGCTGCCCGCCGGAGACCCGGTGCGGCAACTGCCGTGCCTGCGAGCCGAGTCCGACCCGCTCCAGCCAGGCCTGGGTCTGCTCCCGGCGCTCGGCTCGGGACACGCCGCTGATGGCGAGGGGGAGTTCGACGTTGGCGCGCAGGGTGCGCCAGGGGAGCAGGGCGTCCTCCTGGAAGACCAGGGCGCGGTCGGCCCCGGGGCCGGTCAGCGGGTGCCCGTCCTGGGTGATCTCCCCGGAGAGCGGGGACAGCAGGCCGGCCAGGGTGCGCAGGAGGGTCGACTTGCCGCAGCCGGACGGGCCGACGACGGTGAGGATCTCGCCGGGGGCGATGTCCAGGTCGACATCGTCCAGGGCGGGCGCGCCGGGGCGGCCGAGGGAGGCGCCCGACAGCGTGAGCCGGGTGCCGCGCACCGGCGTCGCGGTGCCGTCGGTCTCGGGCGAGGCGCTCGCGTCGGCCTCGGACGAGGTGTTCGGGACGGCCTTGGACGAGGTGTTCGGGACGGTGTCAGACGAGGTGCTCATCGCGTGCCTCCTCGGATGCGGGGCCTCCGGAGACGGAGCCGCCGGATGCGGTGGCGGGGGCGGCCGGCGCGGGCTTCGCGGCCCGGGCGGGCCGGGGCGGCCGGGCGCCGGGGACATAGGCGGTGCGGGGCAGCCAGCGGGTGAGACGGCGGCCCAGCAGTTCCACGGCGGTGGAGGTGAGCCAGCCGAGCACGCCGATGGTGACCATGCCGACGAACACGCCCGGGTAGTCGACGACGGTGTAGTCCTGCCAGGTGCGGTAGCCCACCCCGTACTGGCCGGAGATCATCTCGGCGGAGATCACACAGATCCAGGACACGCCGATGCCGACGGACAGGCCGCCGAACACGCCGGGCAGCGCGCCGGGCAGGACGACGGAGCCGAGGATCCGCCACCGGCCGCCGCCCATGGTGCGCACCGCCTCCTCCCACATGGGGGTCAGGGCGCGCACCGCGTGCCGGGTGGAGACCATGACCGGGAAGAAGGCGGCGGTGCAGGTGATGAAGACGATGCCCTGTTCGTTGGAGGGGAAGAGGAGGATCGCCACGGGCACGAGCGCGATGGCCGGGATCGGCCGGATCACCTCCAGCACCGGGCCGAGCAGATCCTCGGCAAGCCGCGAGCGCGCCACGAGCACGCCCGTGGCCACGCCCAGGACGGCGGCCAGCAGGAAGCCCGTGAGGATCCGGGTGAGGCTGTCGGTCAGGTCCGTCCAGTAGTCCGGCCCGGACAGCCGGGCGGCGAAGGCCCGGGCCACGTCGGTGACCGTCGGGAACTGCGAGAAGCGCAGCCACAGGTCGACATTCAGGCTGGTCAGCGTCTGCCACAGGCCGAGGGCGGCGGCCAGGGAGGCCACCCGGAGCGCATAGCGCCTCACGACGCCTGCTCCAGAGCGTCGGCGTAGGAGACGACCCGCGCCCCGCCGTGCCCGGCGATGTACGCCTGCGCGGTCTCGGGCGCGACGAAGGGCAGCAGCTTGTCGCCGTCGGCCACCCACACCGCCTTGTCGGCGAACCACAGGGTGCCGGTGATGGTGTCGGGGACGTAGGAGGCGCGGACGCCGTCGCGGTGCCCGGCCACGTAACGCAGCAGTTGGGAGGGGGAGGTGAAGGTGACGGTCTTCGAGGCGCCCTTGGGCCAGGCCTCGCTCGCGGCCGGCGCGGGCTTCGTGGCGAGATGCTTGGCGTACGCCGTCGGGCCGAGGGCCTTCTTCACGTACTGGTCGTCGACGAAGGAGTCGACGTCCACGTCGCCGGTGAGCTTGGCCGACTTCAGGATCGAGACGTCCTTCTTCAGGGCGGAGACGAGCTGGGGCTTGATCGCTTGGTCGAAGGTGGCGATGCCGTGAGCGCCGTTGTAGAGGTAGACGACCTCGGCGGGCAGGCCGGTCGCCTTCGCGACCTTCTCGGCGGCGTCCACCGGGTGGTCGTTCAGGTAGTCCGTCGCCTGCGCCTGCGCCTTCAGGAACGCGTCCAGCACGGCCGGGCGCTCCTTGGCGAAGTCCTCGCGGGCGGTGACGCCGTGGAAGGTGGGCAGATTCAGCCGCGCCCCGTCGTACAGGGCCTTCGCCTTGCCCTGGTAGGCGAGCAGGCCCGGCCAGGCGACGAACTGGGACAGCGCGTCCGCGCTGCCCGCCGTGAGGGCGGAGGCGCCGACGGAGGGCTGCTGGTTGAGCTTCTCGATGCCGCTGTTCGGATCGACGCCGGCGCGCTGCAGGGCCCGTACGAGGGTGCCGTCGGCGGCCGAGCCGACGCTCGTGGAGACCTTCTTGCCCTTCAGGTCCTTCAGGGTGGCGAGCTCGGAACCGGGCGGGGTGACGATGGTGTTGAGGCCGCCGCGGAGGTTGTAGCCGGTGACCGAGACCAGGCGGGTGGGGTTGTTCAGCTGCTTGCCGCGGGCCGCGTTGATGAGCAGCGGGAAGTCGCCCATCGAGCCGATGTCTATCTTCCCGGCGGTCATCTGGGCGGTGATGGGGGCGCCGGTGGCGTAGTCCTGCCAGTTCACCTTGTACTTGATGCCGTCGTTGCGGGCGTTCAGCTGCTTCTCGAAGTAGCCGAGGGAGCGGAGCAGGGTGCCCGCCGTGACGGTGTTGATCGTCCTGGACTGGTAGCCGACGGTGACGGTGACCGTGGAGCCGCTGCCGGCCTCGGCGTCACCGCCGCAGGCGCTGAGCGGGAGCAGGAGGACGACGGCGGACACCGCGACCGCTGCGCGTTTCCGTGTGGACAGGGACGGGCTGGTTCGGGACGTGCTGGTTCGGGACATGACGGTTCGGGCCTCTCACCGGAGCAGATAGGGCATGTTGACCGTGACGGCGCCGGTGGGGCATCGGGCCGCGCACGGGCCGCAGTACCAGCACTCGTCGACGTGCATGTACGCCTTGCCGTTGCTCTCGTCGATGGCGAGGGAGTCCAGCGGGCACATGTCCACGCAGAGCGTGCAGCCGTCGATGCACTTCGACTCGTCGATGGTCACGGGCACGTCGGCCCGCTGGGGCGCCAAGGGCATGGCTGTCTCCAGGGATCTGCGCGAGCGGGATGGTTACCGGGACCGGTGCAGCAGGCCGCTCATGGTGATGCGGTCGCCGCGGAAACGGATGAACTCCAGGTCGACCGGGCGGCCGTCCGCGAGGTGGGTGAGGCGTTCCAGCATGAGGACGGCGGCGCCGCGCGGGGCCTCGAGCACGGCGGCCGAGTGGGTGTCCGCGCTGACCGCTTCCAGGGTGATCTCGGCATGGCCGAGGGGCTGGCCGGTGACGGCTTCCAGGAGGCGGAAGACGTCGGTGTTCTCCAGGTCGGCGCCGAGCAGTTCGGTGCCGATGTCGAGCGGGATGTAGGTGAGGTCGAGGGACAGGGGGAGGCCGTTGAGACGGCGCAGGCGTTCGATGTAGAGGACGTCGGTGCCCGGCGCGAGGTGGAGGCGTTCGGCGACCGGCGCGGGTGCCGGGGCGGGGCCCATGGTGCGGACCTCGTTGGTGACCCGGCCGTGTTCGCGGAGGGTTTCCGCGAGGCCCATCAGTCGGTCGAGACCGTGGGGGTACTTGTGGGCCACGACCACGGTGCCGACGCCGGGCCGGCGTTCCACGAGGCCCTCGGCCCGCAGCAGGTCGAGCGCCTCGCGGACCGTGTTGCGGCCGGCGCCGTAGTCGGCGGCGAGGGTCGACTCGTGGGGGAGGGTGCCGTCGGGGAAGGCGCCGGTGAGCGTCTGCTGGCGGAGCAGGTCCGCCAGTTGCCTGGCCCGGTCGGCGCGCAGCCGTCGCCGCGCGCGGTGGGCGGCGACGGTGGTCGCGGCTCCCTGTCCGGCGTGGTCTCGGCTGCGGTCGATGGGCATGGCTCGGACCATACCTATCCGGTAGGAAAAGTAGTGTTGCGGGAGTGTTGCGCCACCGGGAATGTGACCGGTTCGACTGTTGAGCTGCGCTTTCGGCGGGCCCGTGGGGAGATCTGCCACCACGGCCGCGGCCGTTCCACGGCCGGACCCGCCCCCTTGGCCCCCGGCCGGTACGGCTACGACAGCGCCGTCAGGCCCGGGGCGAACGCGATCAGCAGGGGCAGCAGCGGTACGAGCGCGGCCGTGGTGGTCGTCAGGGCCCGGTTCCTGCGGCCCAGCCGGGGCGGCGGTTCCAGGAGCCGGTCGACCCGTTCGCCCAGCAGACGGTGGCTGGAGGCGCAGGACAGGACGCCGCGGTGCTGGTTGAGCTCGATCAGGGCCAGTGCGGTGGTCAGGTGGCCGCAGCGGCGGGAGGCGGTGTCGTCGGCGGCCAGTTCGACCAGGCGGTGGGTCTGGTCGCAGAAGTGGGCGAACAGCGGGATGCGGGGGAAGCCGGTGGCGAGGGCCGTGGAAAGGTGCAGCAGCCAGTCGTGGCGGGCGCGGGCGTGGCCCCGCTCGTGGGTGAGGACGGCGTCGAGCTGGTGGCCGGTGAGACGGTGCAGGGCGCCCGTGGTGACGATCAGCTGGGACGGACTGCCGGGCATCCACCAGGCGTCGGGGTACTCGTCCTCCAGGACCAGCAGCGGCCCGCGGGCGGCGGGCAGGCCGGCCGGCAGATCGGGGGCGCGCTCGCGCAGATGGGCGCGGGCCTGGGCGCGGCGCCGGCGCGCCTCGACGAGTTCGCGCGCGAGCATCGCGGTCGTCCAGGCGGCGCCGCAGGCCAGCAGCAAGGTGAGGGTGGCGGCCCACGGAGGGGCGGTGGAGAGGTCGTACGCCGCGGTCACGGCGGGCGGCGCCGGAGCGAAGAGCTGGGCGCGGACCGTGCCGAAGACGGCGGCGGCGCCCAGGGCGAGAGCCGTCACACAGCACAGCAGGACGGTGGCGACCAGGCACTGCCACACCCACAGCGCGACCACCGGTTCCCGCTCGGGCCACCCGGACCGGGTCAGCGCCCGGGGCACGGGCACAGCGGCCGTCACGGCGACAACGCTCAGCAGGAGCAGGCAGACGGTCATTGCCACGGGCTCCGGTTCCTGGTCGGAAGAGGGGCGGCTACGGGTGGTGCGGGGGAGAGCGGCTGCTGTGCGCGCCGGTGCCACGGCCGAAGTGCTCGCCGAACGTGCCGTGTACCGCGCATGGGCGGACACACCGCCCGACGCCCAGTATGACGGGCCGGGCGGTGTGAGTCAGGAGTCGAGCGCCATCGGAAGAGCCGGAAGGGGCGACTGCCGGCCAGACCCGCCCCTGCCGCGAGGGTTCACTCCGCTCCCGGTGTCACCCGTCCCGTCACCTCGCCGAGCCCCACCCTTGCACCGTCCGGCCCCGGGGCCCAGGCCGAGAGGGTCACCACGTCGCCGTCCTCGAGGAACGCCCGCTTGCCGTCCGGGAGTTCGAGCGGGTCGCGGCCGTTCCAGGTCAGCTCCAGCAGGGAGCCGCGCTCGCGGTCCGCCGGGCCGCTGACCGTGCCCGAGCCGTACAGGTCGCCGGTGCGCAGGGAGGCGCCGTTCACGGTCATGTGGGCCAGCTGCTGGGCGGCCGTCCAGTACATGGTGGAGAAGGGCGGCTCGGAGACGACGTGGCCGTTGACGGCGACGGTGATCCGCAGGTCGTAGCCGCCGGGTTCCTCGTCGCTGTCGTCCAGGTACGGCAGCAGCTCGTGCGTCCGGGCCGGCGGGGCCACCCGGGCGTCCTCCAGGGCGTCCAGCGGGGTGATCCACGCCGACACCGACGTGGCGAAGGATTTGCCGAGGAAGGGGCCGAGGGGGACGTACTCCCAGGCCTGGATGTCGCGTGCGGACCAGTCGTTGAGGAGGCAGAGGCCGAAGACGTGCTCGCGGAAGCCGTCGAGGGACACCGGCTGGCCCATCTGGGACGGCGCGCCGACTACGAAGCCGACCTCCGCCTCGATGTCCAGGCGGACGGACGGGCCGAACACGGGAGCGGCGTCGGTGGGTGCCTTGCGCTGGCCGGAGGGGCGCATGACGTCCGTGCCGGAGACGACGACCGTGCCGGAGCGGCCGTGGTAGCCGATCGGCAGATGCTTCCAGTTGGGGGTGAGGGAGTCCTCGGCGTCGGGGCGGAAGATCTGGCCGACGTTCCGGGCGTGGTTCTCGGAGGCGTAGAAGTCGACGTAGTCCGCGACGTCGAAGGGGAGGTGCAGGGTCACCGAGGACAGGGGGTGGAACAGCGGTTCGACGGTCTCGCGGTGGGACGGCACGGTCACCCAGGCGGTCAGCGCCCGGCGCACGTCCGACCAGGCCGTGCGCCCCGCCGCCAGCAGCGGGTTGAGGGTCGATTGGGCCAGCAGGGCGGCGTACGGGGAGCCGAGCGCGTGGGCCGCGGCGCCGGCGTCCAGCACATGGTCACCGAGCCGGACGCCCACGGAGCGGTGGGACGAGCCAGGGAGGGAGAACACGCCGTACGGCAGATTGTGCGGGCCGAAGGGGTCGCCCTCGGGGACATCGAAGGGGGGCATCGGGTGCTGCCTCGCTTTCGGGTGTGCCATGTCGTCGCCACGTGTTCGTGGTCATGCCACACGTTACGGGTGGCGCGCCGGTCGTGGGCAGAGTCCGAGGAGGCGGACACGGGCGAACGGGGCAGGTGGGTGTGAGGGTGACCGGACGGTGCGACTCCGGCGCGGCGGACGAGACGCCACTTTCGTACGTGGCGGAAGTTATCCACAGGACGCGACGCAATCTTGACGGAGCGGTGCGAACGGGGCGACTCTGGGCGGGTGCCGGAAGGCCTCGGGGAGGGGGCGTTCCCACGGCACACCAGGGGGGCGGATGGCCATAGGGGAGGCCGGTCCGGGTTCGGTACGGCGTGGTCCACAGCCGAAGCGGCTGGAAGAGACCATGCGCGTCCGGCTCGGCCGGGAATGTGTGTATGTACCGTCGTGCCGTTTCGGGCTGTACGTGGCGCTGCGCCACTGGTGCCCGCCCGGCGGACGGGTGCTGATGTCGCCGGTCAACGACGACGTGATCTTCTTCGTCGTGCTCGCGGCCGGACTGCGTCCGGTGCAGGCGCCGTTGAACCCGCTCGACGCGTCCATCGACGTCGATGCCGTGCCCGAGGAGACATGGCGCTCGGTGTCGGCCGTGCTCACGACGAACCTGTACGGCAACCCGGACCCGGCGCCGCGCCTCAGACAGAAGTGCGACGCGCTCGGGATCCCGCTGTTCGAGGACGCGGCGCACGCCATCGGCAGCAGGGTGGGCGACCGGCCGGTCGGGGCATGGGGGGAGGCATCCGCGTTCAGCCTGTCCAAGCATGTGGGCGCCAAGGCCGGAGGCATGCTCTCGCTCGCCGATCCGGGACTGCGGGAGGCGGTGGAGAAGACCCGCGCGGGGCTGCTCGTCCCGCGCCGGATGAGCTCCGAACTGGCTTACGCCGTCCGGCCGTACGCTGAGGCGACGGTGCGCGGGCTGCGGCTGCGGCGCGCCGCCTGGGCCGCGATCCGGCTGCTGGGTCTCGCGGACCGCGAGGAGATCCGGATGCCGCTGCGCCCGGACGAACTCGCCCAGGCCAAGCGCCGGGCGCCCGGGCTCGAGGCGCACCACCCTTGGGTGCGGGTCGACATGCACGACTACCGTCAGGAGTCCGGCCTGCTGCGGCTGCGGCGCATCGGCCGCAAGCTCGACCGGCTCGACGACGTGCTGGACGCCTGCCGGGCGGGCACGGAGCTGCTGCTGTCCACGCCCTGGGCCAAGCCGCGCGACGAGCACGGGACACAGCCGCTGTTCCGCGTCCCGCTGTTCGTGGCGGACCGGGACGCGGCGATCGCGGCACTGGCACGGCGGGGCATCGTCGTCGGCTACCTCTACGACCCGCCCCTGGACGACTACGCCGGTGCGGAGTTCACCGACCCCTCGCCGGCCCCCGAGGCGGCCCGCTGGTTCGCGCGGCACGCGCTGCCCGTGGACCCGCTGCGGGCACGGACGGTCGTCGAGGTACTGGAGCGGTCCGGGGTGCGACCGGCCGAAGCGCCGGGAGAGCTGTCCAGGGCCAGGCCGACACCGGGAGGGCTGGGTTAGTCCCGTGGCTGAGATCCAGGTGCACGAGCCCGCCCCCACGCGCGCCGAAGAGGGTGGGCTCGAGCCTGCCGGCAGCGAGCGCACGCACGACTCGCTGTTCAAGAACGCCTACTTCCTCATGCTCAGCACCGGCGTGTCCGCCGTGCTCGGCCTGGGGTTCTGGCTGGTGGCCGCCCGCTACTACTCCGAGGAGGCCGTCGGCCAGGGCTCCGCCGCGATCGCCGCGATGCGGCTGCTCGCCAGCATCACGGCGACGACGATGATCGGGGCCGTCGTGCGCTTCGTCCCGCGCGCGGGACGGGAGACCGGCCGCCTGGTGTGGGGCACATACGTGGCCAGTTCGCTGGTCGTGGCGCTCGCCGCCGCTGTCTTCCTGCTCACGCTCGACGCCTGGGGAGCCTCCTACGCCCCGCTGGGCACACCCATGGCGGGGGCGGTGTTCGTCGCGGCGTGCGTGGCCTGGGCGCTGCTCACCCTCCAGGACGGCGTGCTCACCGGACTGCGCAAGGCGGAGTGGGTACCGGCCGGGAACGCGGTGTTCTCGGTCGGGAAGCTGGCCCTGCTGGCCGTCTTCGCCGGCACGCTGCCCGTCCTCGGCATCTTCGTCTCCTGGGCGGTGGCGATCGCCTTCTCCACCCTGCCGCTGGGCTGGCTGATCTTCCGCAGGCTCATCCCGCGCCAGGCGGACCACGACCGCGAGAAGGAGCCTCCGAAACTCCGCGACATGGGCCGCTTCCTGGCCGGGGACTCGCTGGGCGCGCTGTTCAGCCTGGCCATGATCAACCTGTTGCCGGTGATGGTCGCGGTCCGCTTCAGCGCCGCGGAGAACGGCTACTTCTACGTGGCGTACACCGTCGGCGGCACCATGGAGTTCATGGCCATCAACATGGCCTCGTCCCTCACCGCGCACGCCTCGCACGACCCGCGCCAGCTCGCCGACGGCGTCCGGGGGGCACTGCGGCGCATGACGCTGCTGCTGGTCCCGGTCGTGGCTGTGCTGGTCCTCTTCGCCCCGTACATCCTCACGCCCTTCAGCCCGGACTACGCCGAGCACGGCTCGACCGTGTTGCGGCTGCTCGCCCTCGGCGCACTGCCGCGGGTCGTGGTGGAGCTGTACATCGGCGTGCTGCGCGTCCAGGGGCGCACGGGTGTGCTGGCCGCGCTCCAAGGCGCCATGTGCGCCCTGGTGCTGGGCAGCGCGGCCGTGCTGTTCACCCCGGCCGGGATCGCGGGCGCCGGCTGGGCGGTGCTGCTGAGCATGACGCTGATCGCCGTCGTCTCCACGGTCGGGCTCCGGGCGGCACTGCGCCACGACGACACCGCGCCCGCCGTCCGCACACCCGCCGACCCCTCCTACGGCACCCGCTGGGCCAAACTCAACGCCACCGCCGGCTACGGCACGACCTGGGCTCGCCGGGCCGCCTACCAGCCCAAGGACGGTGACCAGGACACGGTCACGCTGTTCATCGGCCGGCCGGGGTACGAGCGCGAGGCGCTGCAGGCGGACACACTGGCGCTCATCGTGCGGCCGGAGGGGCCACACCGTGAGCCGTCGCACGAGCCCGGAGCACCACCGTACGAACCAGGAGAACCGCTCACGGACCAGGAGCCACAGGAGCGGCGGCTGAGAGGCGCCCTCTGGAGCCTGCTCGGTGTCGCCGCCGTCTTCTTCCTGGCACCGCTGCGCGACCTGCCCTGGCTCGACGACGCCTCCGAAGCGGCACTGACCGGACGTCAGCTGCTGGAGGGGCTGCCGTTGCCCTCGCTCACCGCGGGAGGCCTGCTGCTCGTGGTGTTCGTCGCCGCCCTCACCCTGTGCACCCGGCGCGACCCGTGGCTGCCCGGCACGGCGCTGTACGCCGCCCTGCTCGCCCTGTACACCGCACCGGTCGCCCTCGGACGGGAACCGCGGCCGGTGGACGGGGCGTTGTATGAGAAGACGGCCGGCTTCCTCGCGGACACACTGGGGCTCGACGGGCCCGAGCCCCTGCTGCGCTGGGCGCCGCCCGTCTGTCAGCTGCTGTGCCTCGTGCCGCTGTGGCTGCTGCTCGCGAGCGCGGGCGGGCGGCTGACGTGGCCGGGGCGCTGGGGGGTTCTGTATCTCGTCGCGGTCGGCGGCTGGGTGTGGCGCGACACGCTCGCACCCGTCACGCCGCCCCTGCTCGCCGTCCTCGTCCTGCTCCTGCTGCTCCGCCGCGCCGCGTCGGCGTGGACGCGCTCCCGCTCCATATCCGACCGACCGGCCGGCGGACCACCGATCCGCCGGCCCAGCGACTGATCACGATCCAGCGCCGAACCGACACGATCCGGCGCCGAACAGAGTCGAACAGAGCCGATTCGCCAGGGGGGAACCACCGTGCGTCCGCCAGCAACTCCACGGGAGAGATCCACGCCAGAACCCACACCTGCCCGGGATGAAGCGGACTCTTCGGCTCCCCACCCCGAGACCTCCAGCCAGTCCTCCAGCCCCTCTTCCTCGGAGTCGTCGAGCCCCGCCCATGAGCCCGTGACGGACCTGTCCGACCTGCCTCCCGTCTGGCCCGGGCGACGTGCGTTGGCCTGGCCCGGCGTTCCGCTGGTCGCCGCGCTCGCCCTCTGGGCGTACGCCGTGCGGCACACCGATGTCTCGCGGCTCGACGACTACGGCCTGGTGACCGCGCTGCACCCCACCTTCTGGGCCGGCCTCGCGGTGCTCACCACGGGCTTCTGGTTCACCGTCCGCGATCCGCGCCGGCGGGGCGGCTGGGCGGCGGCGTACGTCCTCGGGCTGCTGGTGATGGAGCGGGCCACGCAGGCCGTGGTCTATCCGACCCCGCTGTACGCCTGGGCGTGGAAGCACGAGGCGGTCATCGACCATCTGCTGACGGCCGGCGGGCTGCAAACCGCCGACCAGGTCGGTGACATGGCGGTGTACGACCAGTGGCCGGGCTTCTTCGCCGCCCAGGCCGCCCTGGTGCGGTTGCTGGGCGTGGACTCGGCCGCGATGTTCATGGCCTGGTGGCCGCTGGCCTCCAGTCTGATGCTGCTGCTCCCGTTGCTGCTGATCTACCGCACCTTCACCGAGGACCGGCGGCTGATCTGGACCGCCGTCTGGCTCTTCTACGTCGCCAACTGGGTCGGGCAGGACTACTTCTCGCCCCAGTCCGTGGCGTACGCGCTGCATGTCGGCGTCCTGGCCGTCGTCCTGCGCCGCTTCGGCCGGTCCGCGGTGCGGCGCGGGCGGCCCCGGCAGGCCGTCTGGACGGTGGTCATCACCGTCATGCTCGTGGCGATCGTCATCTCCCACCAGCTCACCCCGGGCATGCTCGTCGTCTGTCTGCTCGCCCTGTGCCTCAGCCGCCGCTACCGCGACTGGGTCCCGGTGGTCACCACCGTCGTGATCTTCCTGGCCTGGTGTCTCACGGCCGCACTGCCCTTCCTGTCCGCGGCGATGCCGGACATGATCCGCTCCATCGGCGACGTCGGCGCCAACGTCGAGACGGGGTACGGCGCCACCCCGACCGGCACCGGAGCGATCGCGACCTCCTGGGCGGCCCGGCTGCTGTCCGGCTCCGTCCTGCTGCTCGCGGCCGTCGGCGTGCTGCGCCAACGGGTGCTGCGGCACCGGGCCCGGCCGCTGCTGCTGATCGCGGCGGCCCCGCTGCCGATGTTCGCGGCCAGCAGCTACGGCAGCGAGATGATCTTCCGGGTGCTGCTCTTCATGCTGCCCGGCGCCGCGTTCTTCGCGGCCGCGGCGCTGCTGCCCAAGGTCCGCACACTGGCCGCCGACGCCGCGGCGCGGGAAGCCGGAGGCCGGCAGGCCGCCCCCGCCAAGGGACCTGCCAAGGGCGGGCGACGGTGGCTCGGCGTCTGGGTGCCGCTGGCCGCACTGCTCGGCGGAACCCTGGCGTTCGTCCCGGCCTACTCCGGCAAGGACCGGATCAACTACTTCCCGCCGCAGGAAGTGGCCCTCGTACGGCAGCTGTTCGACCAGGCGCCCGACGGCTCGCTGGTCGTCGCCGCCAACCGCAACTACCCGCTCGCATACGACTCCTACTGGAGCGTCGACCACTACTGGTTCCTCGACGACGCCCGCAGTCACGTCGACCGGATCGTCCAGAAGCCGGCCGCCACCCTCGCCAGTGACATGGCCGGGGTGGAGCGTCCGGCCCGGGCCTACTTCCTGCTCACCCAGGGGCAGTTGGCCAACTCCGAGATGAACGGCCAGCTCACGAAGGCGCAGCTGGACCGCGTCCGGAAATCCGTCGCCGCCTCACCACGGTTCCGGCTGGTGGCGGAGAACAGCGCCGGATGGCTCTACGTACTGAAGCAGGCTGGGGGAGCGGAGCGATGACACCGCAGGATCTCGTGGTCCGGATGCTGCCGCCGTTCGGCGGCTGGCTCGCGCTCGCCGCGCTCGCCCTGCCCGGCGGCTCGCCGCTGCGGGGCGCCGCGGTCGTCCTCTTCCTGGCGGCGGGCCCGGGCGCGGCGATGGTCAGAGTCTGCGCCCCCGCGCTGGGGGCACGGCCCGCCGAAGGCCCGGTCGAGCGCCGGGACCCGGACTTCGCAGGCCACTCCGACCTGCTGGAGCGGCTGATGCTGGTGCTGTTCATGAGCATCGGTGCCGTGATGCTCGTCGCGACCGTCCTGATCGCCACGCACACCTTCAGCGCGCAGCGGGTGCTGCTGACACTGACTCTGCTGACCACGCTCGCCGCGTTCTGTCCGCCGCTGCGCGCCTCTCCGCAGCCGAGGACGACGCCGAGTACACCGAAGGGTTCCGCTCAGTGAGGTTCAACCGTCCCCACCGATCCGACCGTCCCCACCGATCCGACCGTCCCCACCGACGCCACCGTCCCTTTCGCCGCGACCCGAACACAACGACCGAGGAGCAGCCGGCCGCCCGCCCGTTCGCATCGAGCCGGCGCCGGCTCCTGATCACGTCCGCCACGGTCGTCAGCGCGGTCCTGGTCGGCGTCCTAGCCCTCCGGAACGCCTCCGGACCGGACCCCCAGGGCGCCGGTTCCGAGGCGGACTGCCGTCCCACGGCACTCCTGGAACCGCCCTGCGGCGCCTGGTTCGGCGCGTTCGTGCCGCACGAGCGCGGCGACCTGCCCGAGAAGGTGCGCGCCTACGAGAAGCGCGTGGGCCGCGAGCTGGACATCGTGTACACGTACCACGACATGTCGCTGGCCCAGGGCACCCGCCGCGAGGGCCAGCTGCTCACCCCGGAGGAACGCCGCGTCGGCGAGGACCACCTGCTGCTGCTGTCCTGGGAGAGCAAGTGGTGGGGCGGCACGAAGAAGCAGCAGCCGACCTGGAAGCAGATCGCGTCCGGCGCGCTGGACGACAAGGTCATCGACGTCCAGGCCGAGCGCATCAAGGACTACGGCAAGAAGGTCTTTCTCTCCTTCGACCTGGAGATGGACACCCGCACCCCGGACAACGGCACCCCCGCCGAGTACGTGAAGGCGTACCGGCACATCCACGACCGGTTCCGCGAACTGGGCGTCGACAACGTGGTCTGGACGTGGATCACCACCGGCTACCTCGACCACGCCGACGAGATGAAGCGGATGTATCCCGGCGACGAGTACGTCGACTGGATCGGCTACAACCAGTACAACTACTACCGCTGCCACAACACGCGCTGGATGACCTTCGCGCAGACCCAGAACACCGCGCACGACTGGATCCGCGAGAACATCTCCGACGACAAGCCGCTGATGCTCTCCGAGTTCGGCACCGCCGTGGACTCGGCCCGCCCGCAGCGGCAGGCCGAGTGGTACGCCCAGGTGCCCGGGGTGCTGAAGGGCCTGGAGGGCGTCAAGGCCGCCCTCCAGTGGAACTACCGCGACCCCGGACCGCACTGCAACCTGGCGCTGGCGAACGACGCGGCCTGGGACAGCCTCCGCAAGGCGGCCGCCGACCCGTACCTGAACCAGCCGCTCAAGTAGCCCACCGGGTCAGCCGGGGGCAGCCAGGGTCAGCCCGCGAACTCGGGCCCGTGCACCACCGCACGGGCCCGCCGGTACCACCGCCACCCGATCGTCCTCGGCCCGTCGCGGTACGGCGCGACCCGCGCGCCCGCCCCCGCCAGCCAGCCCTGGACGTCTGCGACGGTGTGGGTACGCCGGACGATGAGCCGCGCGATGCGGTACCGCTCGTCGTGATCGGAGCTGAGCGCGTGCCGTACGGCGGTCGCCGTCTCGTAGCCGGCCCGGGCCGACATGGCCCGCACCCGTGGGCTGTTGTAGCCGTGCGGATAGGCCAGGTGGCGGACCTCGTGGCCGAGGGCGTCCTCCAGCACGGCCTTCGACGTGCGCAGTTCGTACGCCAGGTCCTTGCCGGACAGGGTGTCGAGCTGTGCGTGGGTGACGGTGTGACTGCCGATCTCCATGCCGGAACGTTCCAGCTCCGCCGCCCGGTCCAGGGTCATCATCGGGGCGGACGGCAGCAGACTGCGGCTGCCCGGGGTGATGGCGCCGGTGGTGAGATAGGCGGTGGCGGGCAGCCCGCGGCCGGCCAGCGTCTCGGCGGTCGGGCCGGGCAGATCGGCGAAGCCGTCGTCGAAGGTGAGCAGCACGGGCCGGGGCGGCAGGGGCGCCCGCCCGGCCAGATGGTCGGCGATCGTACTGATCGTGACGGGCGTACGGCCGCTGTCGGCGAGGGCGTCGAGGTGCGCCGCGAACTGCCGTGGCGTGACCGTGAACTCGGCGATCCAGCCGGGCGGGTCGTCCATCACGGCGTGGTACAGGAAGACGGGGATGGCCGGGGTCCCCGAGGGCGATATCGGCCCCTCACCACGCGTACGCGCCGACGTCCTCATCTCGCCCTCCGAACAATCCCCTGAACAGCCCCCTGAACAGCCCCCGGAACAGCCCCCTGAACAGCCCCCGGAACAGTCCCCCGATCAGTCCCCCGAGCAGTCGCGCGCAGCGCCCGCCGCGCCCGCACATAGCCGAGGGGCCCGTACAGCATCCCCCTGCGCTGCAACCGCGACAGCCGTCGCGGCCAGGGATGCGTCCGCGCATCGTGGTCACCCGGTGCCCCGCCCCCTTCCGTCTCGCGTACGGCCGTCAGCGTCCGGGCGTGGGCGAGGCCGCGGGGCAGCCGCGCGAGGAACGCCGGCAGCAGCGCGGGGCGGTTCACCAGCACCGCGGTCAGATAGGCGGTGAGCCCGGCGCCGTAGCCGTACGCCTGGGTCTCCAGGTCCCGCCAGGTCTCCCGGTGGTGGTGCCACACCAGTGCGGAGGGCGTGTAGCGCAGCCGGTGGCCCTGGGCCAGGACACGGACGAAGCCGTAGAGGTCGTCACCGCCCTTGGCGGCCGTACCGGCACCGGTGGCCGGGTCGAAACCGCCGACGGATCGCAGCACCGCCGTACGGAACGCCATGTTCGCGCCGGAGCCGAACCGACCCGCCGTGAACGGGAACAGCGGTTCGTCGCCCGGCGGACGCGCCGGGTCGTACGTCCTTGGAGTGAAGCCCTTCGCGAAGCCGCCGTGGCTCTCCAGGAGCACCTGGGCCGGGGTCGTCAGCCGCGCGGGCAGGATCAGCCCGGTGGCGCAGCCGAGTCCGGCGTCGGCGGCGAAGGGCGCGGTCAGTTCGGTCAGCCAGCGCGGGTCGGCGACCACGTCGTCGTCGGTGAAGGCGACCACCTCGCCGCGTACGGCCGCGAGGCCCGCGTTGTGCGCGACCGCGAGGCCGGGCACCCGCTCGCACACGTACCGCACGCGCTCGGCGTACTTCCGCTCGACCAGCTCCCGCGTCTCGTCCGTCACGGGCGCGTTGTCGACGACGACGATCTCGAACCGCGGATGATCCTGCGCCAGCAGCGAGTCCAGCGCACGGGCCAGTTGCCCGGCCCGCTCCCGGGTCGCGACGACGACACTGGTGTACGGAGCCTCAAGCTCACCG
>NZ_JBSHKH010000009.1:38301-118621 GCF_053643595.1 Streptomyces sp. NPDC055506
CGGGCTCACCGGGCTCACCGGGCTCACCGGGCTCACCGGGCTCACCGGGCTCACCGGGCTCACCGGCATCCGCGCGCGCGGACGGAAGGGGCGCACACTCCGCCCGCGCCCGCCCCGCCAGCACAACCCGCGCGTCCGCCCCCTTCGGCACCCGCCCGAGCAGCGTGCCCACGGGCCGGCCGCCCCTGCGGACCAGCACGAACACCTCGCCGTGCGTCACCGGCGGGCTCCCCGGACCGGGTCTGAGCACCGCCTCGTCACCGTCGAGGTCCAACTCGGCGACCTGAACCGCCCCGATGTCCAGGAACCGCCGAATCTCCTCCCGCGCACGCGCCGAACGAGCCATGCGCCCCTCACCCCCCACTCGTGTCAGGTACGAACTCGCGTTCAGGTACGGCGCAGCCGAGCCGCGCCCTTCAGGGTCCGCGCGGCCAGCGCCGCGAGCCGCGGCCTGGCGCGGACGAAGCTGTGCGCGCGGCGCGCCGGCTCGCGGCTCAGCCAGTGCAGTGCCGCGCCCGCCCCCGGCCGCGTCACCGCACCCTCGTACACGGGCAGTTCGCCCGTCTTCAGCGCGTCCTTGTACTCCGCCGCGCCCCGCCCCAGATCGAGCATGCCGATGCCCTCGGCGGCCGCCGCCTCGGCCATGCGCAGATGCAGCACCAGACCCGGCGAGTACTTCGCGAACTCCGGGTCGTAGGCCGGGAACCAGCAGGCCAGGACGGATGCCGAGCGCAGTCCGAAGTGCGCGGCGATGGGCCGCTCACCGGCGTACAGCACGGACAGGGTGCCGCTGCACTCCGGTGCCCGGGTCCGGGCCAGCCGTCCCACGAGCCGGGTGATCCACTCCCGTGCGAAGCGGTCCTGCCGGCCTGTCCTGCGGTACTGCGCCGACTTCCACTCCATGAGGGTGCGCAGTGCGGCCGGGTCGCGTTCGTCGAACACGAACCGGGGCTCGCCGGCCTGCCGTCCCAGCCTGCGCTCCTTGGCCAGGGTGGTCTTCAGGAACTTCGGCGACTGGGCACGCAGTACCGACTCGTACGTCTCGTAGCCCTTCTCCACGTCGATGACGTAGGTGGCGTGCTCCTCGGCCGCGTACCGGACGAACAGCCGCTGCTCGGCCTCCAGGTTGTCGAAGGCGAAGCTCGACATCGAGCAGGCCTTCAGGAGCCGGCCCGTGTCCAGGTCCAGGCCCGGCCGCAGGATCGCCCCCTGCGCGTCCGAGACGCCGAGCCCGATCGCCCGGCCCTGGCCCAACGGGCCCCGCTCATAGGGCAGGAAGCCGGCCGGCTCCAGCCCCTCGTACACCACCGCGACCCGGGCCTGCGGCCTCACCAGGCCGACGGCTTCGGTGAACTCCGGTTCCATGAATGGGTTGCGCGGTGCCTCGGAGGCAGCGCGCAGCGCGCGCCAGCGCTCCCTTTCCCCTTCGCCGAGCTCCCCGGGCCCAGCCACGCGAATGCGCCCACTGCTCAACTCGACCCCCCGATCAAGTCCCCCCTGGACACTTGGAAGGTACCGCCCGAGACGGCCTCGACGGTAGGTAGCGGACCATGTTGTTGCCAACTGGTGCAGAGGCCTTCAACCGGGCAATCGGTGTCCACGGCGCGGTGAAACGAAGGGGCGCGCTGTCCGTATTCTCAGATCATGGCCGCACCCATCGCATATTCACTCATCGCCACCGACCTGGACGGAACGCTGCTGCGCGGCGACGACACCCTCTCCGACCGGTCGCTCGCCGTGCTCGCGCGGGTGGCGGAGGCCGGTGCCCAGCACCTCGTGGTGACGGGCCGGCCGGCGCCGCGTGTGCGACCGCTCCTCGACGACCTCCGCTGCACGGGGCTCGCGGTGTGCGGGCAGGGCGCGCAGGTGTACGACGCCGGCGCGGACCGGCTGCTGTGGTCCATCACCCTGGACCGGGAACTGGCGGAGACCGCGCTCGGCAAGATCGAGGCCGAGGTGGGGCAGGTGTACGCCGCGGTCGACCAGGACGGGGTCGACGGGCTCACGCTCATCGAGCCGGGCTATCTCATGCCGCACCCGACCCTGCCGGCCGTACGGGTCGACCGGCGCGACGACCTGTGGTGCGAGCCGATCAGCAAGGTGCTGCTGCGCCATCCCTACCTGACGGACGACGAGTTGGCGGCGACGGCCCGTTCGGTGGTCGGCTCACTGGCGACGGTGACGATGTCGGGGCCCGGCACGGTCGAGCTCCAGCCGTGCGGGGTCACCAAGGCGACGGGCCTGGCGCTGGCCGCCGAGCATCTGGGGCTGCGGCCGGCGGACACCATCGCCTTCGGCGACATGCCCAACGACATCCCGATGTTCGACTGGGCCGGCCACGGCGTCGCGATGGCGAACGCCCATCCCGAACTCAAGGCCGTGGCCGACGAGATCACCCTGTCGAACGAGGACGACGGCATCGCCGTCGTCCTCGAGCGACTGCTGGGCGGGACGGCTCAGTACGGGCCGTTGACGTTGTCGATCGAGCCGTAGCGGTCGGCCGCGTAGTTGCAGGCCGCGGTGATGTTGGCGACCGGGTCGTACGGGTCCCACGACGTGCCGTCCACGTGGTAGGCCTGGAAGGTCGGGTCGATGGTCTGGAGCAGGCCCTTGGAGGGGGTGCCCTTGACTGCGTTGGAGTCCCAGTTGTTGATCGCCTGGGGGTTGCCGGACGACTCGCGCATGACGTTGCGGTAGATGCCGTCGTACGACCCCGGAATGCCCTTCTGCGCCATGATGTCCAGCGCCTCGCGGATCCATCCGTCGAGGTTGTCGGCGTAGGTCTTCGCGGAGGCCTGGGTGGCCTTGGCGACGCCGCCGGCGGGCTTCGCGGCCGGCTTGGCGGACGACTTGGTGGCCTTCTTCGTGGCGGCCGCCTTGGTCGTCGACACCTTCAGCTTCAGGCCCGGGTGGATCAGCTTCGGGTCGTCGCCGATGGCGGAGCGGTTGTCCTTGTAGAGCTTCTTCCAGCCGCCCGAGACGTCGTACTTGTCCGCGATGCGGTAGAGCGTGTCGCCCTTGGTCACGGTGTACGAGAGCGACTTGGGCTGGGCCGCCTGGGGCACGGACTGTGCGACGGCGGGGGCGCTCTGCGGCGCCTCGGCGGCGCTCGCGTAGGTGGCTCCGAGGAGCGGGAGGGTCAGTGCCGCTCCGCCGGTGCCGGCGATCGCGACACCTCGGGAGAGCGGGTTGGTTCTGGGGCGACGGTGCTTGCCTCGTCCGGCCATGGCGATATTCCTCTCCGGCGCCTGCGAGGTGAGCTGTCGGGTTCGGGCCGGGAGGTGCCCGGCCGCGTACGGCGGTGTACTGCCGTGCGCGGCTTCACCCCGAGCCGTGCCGCTGTGCGGACCGGCGACTTACCTGGGTCCCCCGCTCCTGCCCTGCGTGAGTGAGTCGGTTCGTGTGGGGGTCCGGGCGGCGGCAGGATTCGGCGTCCGCCGGACAGGCCGGGAACGTATGCGAGAGCACATGTCGGGAACAAGCGCCGGAGTCACATATCGCGCGGTTGACCTTGGTCAGGGGTGTTTGGTCCGCTTGATCCTTTGCGAGAGCCAAGGCTCAACTGGCGTTCGGCTGAAGGAGGTACGGGTCGATGCCGGGGTGGCGCGACAAAGGGGTTAACGTGATTCAACTCACTGATCACAAGCCTGTGGGGCAATTGCCGTCAAAGGGGATTTGCTCAATCGTCATGGCAAATCGTGAATATCTCACTATCGACTGGTAAGTCGACAAATGTCTGTTCTTATGGCCCGATCAAAAACATAACGGTCGTGATCAGATACCACCCGGCCTGTAACCATGGGCGCTGGCGGTGATCGAAACGTGACCGGATACGCTGACTCGAGTGATGGCAGCGACCTATCGACAATCCGCGTAATCACCGGCAGACACAGCAGACAGGAGACCCCTCGTGACCGACGTCGGGCCGTTCGGGCTGAGCGTGCGGGACCAGGCTCTGGAAGCCGATGTCCAGGCCGGGTTGGCGGCTGTCGAGGAAGGCTTGTTCGAGGCCACCAAGAGTGAGGTGCCCTTCATCACGGAGGCCGCCCAGCATCTGGTGCGGGCCGGCGGCAAGCGGTTCCGTCCGCTGCTCGTGATGCTCTCCGCCCAGTTCGGCGACCGGTACGCGCCCGGGATCGTGCCGTCGGCCGTCGTCGTGGAGCTGACCCACCTCGCCACGCTGTACCACGACGACGTGATGGACGAGGCGACGGTGCGCCGCGGGGTCGCGAGCGCGAACACCCGCTGGGACAACTCCGTCGCGGTCCTCACCGGCGACTTCCTCTTCGCCCGTGCCTCGCACACCCTGGCCGACCTCGGTCCGGAGGCGGTGCGGGTGCAGGCCGAGGCGTTCGAACGGCTGGTGACCGGGCAGATCCTGGAGACGGCCGGACCGCAGGACGGCCGCGACCCCGTCGAGCACTACCTGGACGTGCTGGGCGGCAAGACCGGTTCGCTGGTGGCCGTGTCGTGCCGGTTCGGCGCGATGATGTCCGGCGCCGACGAGACGACCGTGGACGTGCTGACCCAGTACGGCGAGCGGCTCGGCGTCGCCTTCCAGCTCGCGGACGACGTCCTGGACATCGCCTCCGACTCCCACGAGTCCGGCAAGACCCCCGGCACCGACCTGCGCGAGGGCATCCCCACGATGCCGGTGCTGCGGCTGCGCGAGCGGGCGGCCCGGCTCGGGCTCGCCGACGACATCGCCCTGTGCGAGCTGCTGGACTCCGACCTCACCGACGACCAACGGCACGCCGAGGCCCTGCGCCTGCTGCGCGCCCACCCGGCGCTGGAGCAGGCCCGGAAGGACACCGTCCGCTACGCCCAGGACGCCCGCTCGGCGCTGGCCCCCCTGCCCGAGTGCGCCGCGAAGACGGCACTCGTGGAGCTGTGCGACGCGGTGGTGCACCGGGCCGGCTGACCGGCAACCCCTACGGGTCGGGGGAGAAGCCGCCCCTCCGTGTCATACCCCAGCAGTACGTGGAGTTGAGTCCGCGGTCTGACGTATCTCCCTGGCCGATTTGGTCAGATGGAAACCACGGAAAACACCAAACCTCACCTGTTCGGGTGAGAATGGCGGCCAGGGACGAGTGCGTGGACGACACGGACAGCCGCCGCCGACCACGGAGGTAGGGCACACATGGCACCGTACGCATCCGACGACAGCACGACCGCCGGGGAGGTCGACGAGCAGCGTTCCGGACGGCGCAAGGCCGCGCGGTACGTCGTACCCGTCACGGTGATGGGGGTGGCCGCCGCGACGATCGGGCTGGTCCCCGCACTCGCCGACTCCGGTGATCCCGACCTCCCGAAGATCACCGCACAGCAGCTCATCGAGAAGATCGCCAAGTCCGACGTCCAGCAGCTGTCCGGCACCGTGAAGATCAGCACGGACCTCGGGCTGCCGGACCTCGGCGGGCTGGAGAGCAGCCTGATGTCCGGTGCCGCGAGCCAGGGCGAGGGAGGCTCCTCCGCCGACCCGACCGCCAAGCTCACGGAACTGGCCTCCGGCACCCACACCCTGCGCGTCGCGGCCGACGGCCCGGACAAGCAGAAGCTGTCGCTGCTGGAGAACGCGGCCGAGTACAGCATCGTCCACAACGGCAAGGACGTCTGGGCCTACGACAGCAAGTCCAACGAGGTCCACCACGGCACGGCCTCCGAGAGCGGCAAGGACCAGCAGCCGCCGGCCACGCCGAAGGACTTCGCCGAGGAGGCGCTCAAGGCCGCCGACGAGACGACCTCCGTGACCGTGGACGGCACCGCCCAGGTCGCCGGCCGGGACGCCTACAAGCTGCTCATCAAGCCGAAGCAGTCCGGCTCGACGGTCGGCGCGATCACCGTGGCCGTGGACGCGAAGACGGGCACGCCGCTGAAGTTCACGCTGACCCCGGCGGGCGGCGGTTCCGCCGTCGTCGACGCGGGCTTCACCCAGGTCGACTTCGCCAAGCCGGCCGCCTCGACCTTCGACTTCACTCCGCCGAAGGGGGCGAAGGTCACGGAGGAGAAGGCGTCGGAGGAGAAGGCGTCCGGCAAGGCCGAAGCGCGCGAGCACGCCCCGAAGTCCCTCCCGAAGTCCGATGAGGACCTCGGCAAGGGCCTCGACGGCATGAAGACCATCGGCGAGGGCTGGAACTCCATAGCCACCTTCGACACCGGCGGCGAGGGCGTGCCCTCCGGCGAGGCCGGCGGCGAACTCGGCGGCTTCATGGACTCGCTCGGCGACAAGGTCACCGGCAAGTTCGGCTCGGGCACGGTCTTCTCGACCCGACTGGTCAACGCCCTGATCACGGACGACGGCAAGGTCTACGTCGGCCTGGTCACCAAGGACGCGCTCGTGAAGGCGGCCGACGCCGGGAAGTAAGTCCCCTGCGGCCACGGGGCACAGAGAGAACGAGGAAGCCGATGGGCGAACCGTCCGCCACGGAGCCCGAGCGCGAGCCGGAGCCGAGCGGCGCGGATGCCGCGGCCGGGGAACCGGTCATCGCCACCCGCGCGCTCACCAAGCGCTACCGCGGCGGACAGCTCGCCGTCGACGGTCTCGACCTGACCGTCCCGGCGGGCAGCGTCTTCGGCTTCCTCGGCCCCAACGGCTCCGGCAAGACCACCACCATCCGCATGCTGATGGGCCTCATCGAGGCCACCTCCGGCACGGCGCGGGTCCTCGGGCAGCCCATGCCCCGGGCCACCCGCGCCGTGCTGCCGCACGTCGGCGCCCTCATCGAGGGCCCGGCCCTCTACGGCTTCCTCTCCGGCCGCGACAACCTCATCCGGTACGACTCGGCCGACCCGGCCGCCGATCCCCGCACCCGGCGGGCCCGGGTCGCCGCCGCCCTGGACCGGGTGGGGCTGACGGCCGCCGGGGGCAAGAAGGCCAAGGCGTACTCACTGGGCATGAAACAGCGCCTGGGCCTCGCCGCCGCCCTGCTCCAGCCGCGCCGGCTGCTCGTGCTCGACGAGCCGACCAACGGCCTCGACCCGCAGGGCATGCGCGAGATCCGCACCCTGATCCGGGAGCTGGCCTCGGACGGCACGACCGTCTTCCTCTCCTCCCATCTGCTCGACGAGATCGAGCAGGTCTGCACCCACGCGGCCGTGATGGCCCAGGGCCGGCTGCTCACACAGGGCCCGGTCGCCGAGCTGTCGGCGGGGGCACGCGGCCGGCTCGTGGTGACCACGCCGGACCCGGCGGAGGCGGCCCGGGTGCTGAAGGAGCAGGGCGTCGGCGACCTCGTCGTCACCGACGACCGGGTGACCGGCGAACCGCCGGACCGCGACCTCGCCGAGGTGAACGCCGCGCTGGTGACGGCCGGGGTACGGGTGCGCGGCTTCACGGTCGAACGGGCCTCGCTGGAGGACGCGTTCGTGGCGCTGACCGGGGAGGGCTTCGATGTCGCAGGCTGACACGGCGAAGGCTGCCGTACGCCGGGTGAGCCCGCTGTGGACCTTCGGGCTGCTGCGCAGCGAGCTCACCACGACCTTCCGGCGCTGGCGCACCCTCGCGCTGCTGGCCGTCCTCGCGGGCGTGCCCGTGCTGGTCGGCATCGCCGTCAAGATAGAGACGGGTGACGGGTCGTCGCCCGGCGGCGGAGGGGGCGGAGGGCCGGCCTTCATCTCGCAGATCACCAACAACGGCCTGTTCCTCGTCTTCACCGCCCTGGCCGCCACCCTCCCGTTCTTCCTGCCGATGGCGATCGGGGTCGTCGCGGGCGACGCGATCGCCGGCGAGTCGAACTCCGGCACCCTCCGCTATCTGCTGGTCGCCCCGGCAGGCCGCAGCCGGCTGCTGCTCACCAAGTACGCGACCGTCGTCATCTTCTGCCTGGCGGCCACCCTGGTGGTCGCCGTCTCCGCGCTGACGGTCGGCGCGCTGCTGTTCCCGCTCGGCGACCTGACGACCATCTCCGGCACCCAGATCAGCTTCGCCGAGGGCCTGGGCAGAGCCCTGCTGATCGCCCTCGCCGTCGCCGCGTCACTGATCGGCGTCGCGGCGCTCGGCCTGTTCGTCTCGACGCTCACAGGCAGCGGCATCGCGGCGATGGCGACCACCGTCGGCCTGCTGATCACGGTCCAGATCCTCGACCAGATCCCGCAACTGCACGCCCTCCAGCCGTACTTCTTCTCGCACTACTGGCTGTCCTTCGCCGACCTCATGCGCGAGCCGGTCTACTGGGACGACCTGGCGAAGAACCTCGGCCTCCAGGCCCTGTACGCGGCGGTCTTCGGCTCGGCGGCCTGGGCCCGCTTCACGACGAAGGACATCACGGCCTAGGACTCACACGCCGTCGGGGTTCACCTGTTTCTTGCGAGGAGGCCCTGGCGTTCACGCCGCGGAGGAATCGCCGCATCGGGTTCAGGGCGGGGAGCGCCGTGAGATTGGCCGCAAACACGGGCGCGATGTGCGCCTCGTACATCCCGCGCACACCACCATGGACTGCACGCAGTGCGGAGCGAGAACCGAGCACGCACTTCCTCTGTGGGCGCACCTACACCTGCACCGCCTGCGGAGCCGTCTCGCCGCGAGACAAGAACTCCGCGGGAGCGCTGCTCCCGAAGGCAGCCTGAGCCAGGAATCCCCCTCGTTCGCGAGGGGGAGGATTCAATTCTCGTAGAGGAACCGGGCGGGCGGGGCCTCCTGGGTGAAGAACGTCTTCGCGCGGGTCAGCGCCTCGGTGTCGTTCACCACGTCACCGGGCTTGCTGCCGTTGCCGAGCAGCACCCCGCCGAAGCGCATCCCCATGTACGCGGCCGAGTTGTGGAGCGTCCCGATCAGCGGGTCGGCGACGACCTCCTCCCGGTGCGCGAGGGCGGTGACGCCCCACAGGGTGCGTCCGGCCAGGGTCGCCTTGAAGTCGAGGCCGGGCGTGCGCAGCCAGCCCGACCAGTAGTCCAGGTAGCGCTTGGTCTGCGCCGAGACCGAGTACCAGTACAGGGGCGAGGCGATCACGATGTCCGTCGCCGCGAGCGTGGCGTCGAGCAGCAGGGCGAGGTTGCCCTCGGTCGGGCGGACATGGTCGCTGTCGTGCCGCAGGTCCTCGAAGTCGGGTATCGGGTGCTCGGTGAGGTCGATCCACTGCTGTTCGACGTCCGGGGGCAGTTGCTCGGCGGCCCGGCGGGCCAGCAGCTCGGTGTTGCCGTCGGCGCGGGCACTGCCCAGGACGAAAAGGAAACGGCGGGTCATGTGTCCCCCAGAAGGAAGGCGTACGGCGATTACGCGCGCATGCATCATATGCGTGCGCATTCAAATCCGCCAGGGGTGGCCGTCAGCTCCCGATACGCGCCTCCGCCTCCCGCGCCACGGCCAGCAGCAGCGCCTCCCGCCCGTGCGGCGCCACCAGTTGCAGTCCGGCCGGGCAGCCGTCCCCGCCGAAGCCCGCCGGGAGGCTCAGGGCCGGATGCCCGCTGAGGTTGAACGCCCAGGTGAGAGAGGTGGAGTAGCGGTCCCCCGGCCCTTCGTGGCCGTGCGGCGCGGTGGGTGCCGTGGGCGTCAGCAGCAGCTCGGCATCCCCGAACAGCCCGGCCAGCCGCAGGTCGTTCTCCGCCCGGACGCGGTGGGCCCCGGCCAGGTCGGCGCCGGGTGCGCGCAGCGCGAGCCACGCGGGCCCGGGGTCCGTGAGCCGCAGCGGCACCCGGGGCCGTACGAGCCGTACGACACCCGTCGCCACGAGTCGTTCCACCGCGGCCTGGGCGAGTGCGACGGGCTCCGGATCGGGCCCGGCGAAACCGAGGTCGGGGGACCAGGCGGCGGTGACGGGCAGGGGCGGGAGGACGGGCTCGGGCTCGCCGGACACCACCTGCCACCAGCAGGCCGCGTCCGACGCCGAGCGGGCGAGCACGCCGGGGACGGCAAGTCCCGTGCGGTCGGCGGAGGGCAGCCGCCCGACCGTGGCCTTCAGCCCGACGACCCCGCACCACGCCGCCGGGATCCGCACCGACCCGGCCCCGTCGCTGCCCGTGGCCAGCGGCACCAGCCCGGCGGCCACCGCCACGGCCGACCCGGCCGAGGAACCGCCCGGCGTACGGTCGGCCCGCCACGGGTTGACGGTCCGGCCGCGCGCACCGAGCCCCCAGGTCTGCCACGGCGTCCCCGGCCCGGGCACGGAGGTGGCCCCTACGGCCACCACTCCGGCCGCGAGCAGCGGCCCCGCCGCCCGCAGCCCGTGCCGCCCCTTCACGGCGATGGGCACACCGGCGAGGGGCAGTGCCCCGCTCGCCGCTGTGAAGCTGTCGGACTCACTCGTGTGGGGGACGCCACCGGGTCTGTCGGCATTACTCGTACGAGGGGCGCGCCCGGGGCTGTCGGCTGCGCTCGCGCGAGGGACATCCCCGTGCGGGTCGACTGCGCTCGTGCGAGGGCCACCCCCTGACCTGCCGACTGCAGTCGCGCCAGGGACACCTGGCCTGTTGGCACCACTCGTGCGAGGGGTGTCCCCAGAGATGCCGGCATCACTCGTGCGAGGGACGCCCCGGCGCCCGGCCGCCGCGCTCCCGCAGGGGACATCCCCCGACCCGTCGGCGTTGTCAGCTCCGCTCAAGCCGGGTGCGCCCTCGGCCCTCCGTTCGAGCAGCGCGTCCACCTCGCCCGCCCGTCGCAGCGCCTCCTCGTGCCACACCTCGACGAACGCGCACAGCTCCGGATCGGCCCGGTCGATCCGTTCCAGGGCCGCCGCGACCACGTCGACAGCGCGCAGCTCCCGGGCCCGTACGCCCGCCGCGATCTCCTGGGCCGACAGGGGGAAGGCCGTCAGCGTGCCGCTCCCGTCAGCCTGGCCAGGGGTGCCGTCTCGCGCGGCGGGTGGCCCAGTTCGCCGAGCCGCCAGGACGGCACCCATGGCACGCGGTACACGTCGATGACCGCCTCAAGGGACTTGACCCGCTGGGCGAGCGGGCGCGGCAGCCGGCCCGGGGCGTCCGCCACCAGGACGACGCCGTCGAGGTCGAGACCCTGCGGAGCCTGACCGCGCCGGAAGATCTCCACCGCACCGGCGACCGTGTCCAGCCCGGCCGCGTGCGTTCGGGCGACCAGCAGCACCGACGGCGGGGCGCCCGGCGCGGGCCAGGCACGGCCGCTGTCATGACCGCCGTAGACCGCGGCGAGCGTGGAGACGCCCGCGCCGCCGTGCGTGCCGACCCAGGAGAAGCGCCGGGCCGCGGCATGGGCGTGGGCCGGCTCCGGCGGTCCCGGCTCCTGGGTGGTCACCGGGCCGCGGATCCAGATCTCCGGGCCTTGTCGCACGCCTGTCTGCATGCACCTCTCCTCCCTCGTACTCCCGATCTTCATGCCAACCGGAACAACGCGCGCCGGGGCCTACAGTCCTTGGGACGAGCCTGTGACACCGCGGTGACGTGAGAAACGGGAGCGAGCGGACACACTCGACAGTAGGTGTACGACGCCGAGTGAGGGGACGATGTCGCGACTCAGCCGCGAGAAGAAGCGGGAACAGAAGCAGGCCGCACACGCGGCGACCCCGGCGGCGCCGATCGACGTCCATGTCCCCAGGACAGGGCACGGTGCCGGACCGAGTGCCGGGGCCGGAGCGCCGGGCGTGTCCGACGGCGCGTCCGTCGGCGGCGTCCCGGTCTTCGCGGCCCCCGGCGAGGAGCTCCACAAGGCCGTCCTGAACCGCCTCCACCACATCGCCCTCGCCACCGGCCACGCGGTCCTCGCCACGATCCACGACGAGCGCATCGGCTACGTCGTCCCCCTCCGGGTCGACCCGGACGGTTCCAGCCACTTCACGGCCGAGCCGGTCCGTACGACACCGCCGGAGGAACCGGCCACCGGACGCCCGCCGCAACCACCCACGACTGGCGCGGCGACGTCCTCGCCCATGCCTGGCGCGGCGACGTCCCGGCCCACTTCCGGTGCGGCCACGGAGTGGCCTCCGGCGGGCGCGGCCGCGGAACGGCCGATGGTCGGCGCAGCGACGGAACCTCCTACGGCCGGACCGGCGACGGAGTGGCCTCCGGCGGGTGGGGCTTCGGACCGGCCGACTGCCGGCCCAGGTACAGAACCTCCCACGGCCGGCCCGGCGACGGAGTGGCCCCCTGCGGGTGCGGCTTCGGAACGGCCGACGGCTGGCGCAGCCACGGAGCCTCCCATGTCCGGCGCAGCCACGGAGTGGCCCCCGGCAGAAGCGGCTTCGGATCGGCTCCCGGCCGGCGCAGCCACAGAACCTCCCACGGCCGGCCCGGCGACGGAGTGGCCCCCGGCCGGCGCGGGTGCGGAACCGCCAACGGCCGGCGCGGGTGCGGAACCGCCAACGGCCGGCACGGCTGCCGACCCGCCCGCGGTCGGCACAGCCACGGAACAGCCCGTAACCGGCACCCCCGCTCCGGGCACCCCCGCTCCGGGCACCCCCGCCCCGAGCACCCCCGGACCCATGCCACCCGCTGCGGCGGAGCAGGAGCAGCCGAGCAAGCCCCCGCGGAGCGACAGCGCCACGCATGTCCTGCGCCCCGTACCGGAGTCGGGCGAGCTCGGCGCGGCCCCGACGTTCCGGCTGCGCGCCGTGCAGGAGCCCCCGCGGCCCGCACCGGAAGACGCGCCTCCGGGCCATGCCACACCGCCCGGTACCGTCGCGCCCCCGACCGGTGAGTTCGGGCCGCCTCCGCCCATGGACGCGAGGCCGCTCCCGCTCCCCGAATCCGGTCCCGCCGCCGTGCCCCGGCGCAGCGGGAAGCCCGACCCCGTGCTCGAAGCGGAGTTGCTCGCCGACCTCGATGCCAAGCCCACCCCCGCCCGCGGTTTCGACGCGGTCGCGGAGGCCATGTTCGGTGACGAACCTTCCGGCGCACAGGGCGACTCCGGAGCCCCCGGCCACCTCGTCGCGGAGCCGATCACGCGGATCAACGAGGCCGTGAAGGAGGGCAGGATCGACGCCGCGGCCGCGCTGGCGGACCAGACCGTCGCGCAGGCGTCGGCGACGCTGGGGCCGGAGCACCCCGAGGTGCTCCGGCTGGGTGAACTCAGCGCGTACATCGCCTACTTGGCGGGCGACCCGCTCCGCGCCTTCCGGCTGTCTCTCGACCTGGCCGGTGCCCGCCGCCGTACGGGCGACGGGGAGGCCGCGTACGGCAATGTGCAGAGCGCGGCCACCGCCTGGCGGGCCGTGCGCGACCCGGCGCTGGGGCTGGAGCTGGGGCGCGACCTGATCGGCCTGTGGACCGAGCTCGCCGCCGAGGACGGCCCTGCCGCCGAGGAGGTCGAGCAACTGGAGTCGGCCCGGGCCCGCATGGGCCGCCTCACGGAACGCGCCCGCAACCAGTAGGGGAGAGCGGCCGGAACTACTCCGACAGCTCCCACACCGCGTACGCGACCGCGTCGCTGTTGCGGTCGAGGGCCGTGTCGTTGATGTTGGCGGTGGTGTCGCAGGAGGAGTGGTAGCAGCGGTCGAAGGCCTGCCCGGCCGTACCGCCCCACTTGGCCGCCTGCGCCGCCGTCTTCGCGCGGCTGGCCCCGGTGAACAGGCCGCCCACCGGCACGCCCGCGCTCTTGAACGGCGCGTGGTCGGAGCGGCCGTCCCCCTCGGTCTCGATCTCGGTCGGGACGCCGAGGCCGCTGAAGTACTCCTTGAAGGTCTTCTCGATCGCCGGGTCGTCGTCGTAGACGAAGTAGCCAGGGTTCGAGGAGCCGATCATGTCGAAGTTGAGGTAGGCGCTGATCCTGGAACGGTCCCCGGTCGCCAGCCGGTTGACGTAGTAGCGGGAGCCGACCAGGCCGAGTTCCTCCGCGCCCCACCAGGCGAACCGCAGATGCTTGGTGGGCTTGTACTGCGAACGTGCCACGGCGAGGGCGGTCTCCAGGACGGCGGCCGAGCCGGAACCGTTGTCGTTGATGCCGGGCCCGGAGGAGACGCTGTCGAGGTGCGAGCCGGCCATCACGACCTGGCTCGTGTCGCCGCCGGGCCAGTCGGCGATCAGGTTGTAGCCGGTGCGTCCCGAGGCGGTGAACTGCTGGAGCGTGGTGGTGAATCCGACGGCGTCCAGCTTGGCCTTCACGTAGTCGATCGAGGCCTTGTAGCCGGTCCGGCCGTGTGCGCGGTTGCCGCCGTTGGCGGTGGCGATGGACTGCAGCTGGGTCAGATGGGCCTTGACGCCCGACAGGGGGATGTCGGGCGCCGCCGCCGGTCTCGGGGGAGCGGACGCGGCATCGGCCACGGCACCGCCGGTCAGGAGCATGACAGCCGCTATGCCGCCTGCTGCCACGGCACGCGCGGAAACGGAGAGCTTCATGTGGGGACTCCGAGTTCCTACGGGCAGCCCGTGGGGTGTCCGCAGGCCGCCCACGCTGAATGGGGTGCCTGGATGGTGAAGCTGTCACTGACTCTCCGTCAAGAGCCCGAACAGGACAGGGCGTTACCGGACCCGCCTCAGTGCTACTGCACGCAGAACTCGTTCCCCTCCGGGTCCGCCATCAGCGCCCACTCGCCGCCCTGCTCCGCCACGCGCCGCAGTACCCTCGCCCCGAGCCCTTCCAGCCGCGCGACCTCTTCCTCGCGCCGCCCCTCGCCCGGGTGCAGATCGAGGTGGAGCCGGTTCTTGACCGTCTTGGTCTCCGGCACCCGCTGGAACAGCAGCCGCCGCCCCAGCCCGGTCCCGCTCTCCTCCTCGAACGGGTCCTCGGGGTGCCGTACGGCGATCAGGTCGCGGAAGGCGTGACGGCCGTGCGACTCGACGATCAGCTCCTCCGGTACGACACCGGCACCGAGCAGCTTCCCGATGAGGACGCTGTTGTCCTCCACCTCGTAGTGGAGCGCGGCGGCCCAGAAGTCGGCCTGCGCGTGCGGGTCGTTCGCGTCGATGACGACCTTCCAGTGCACGGGGGCGGGACGTGCCGGTGTCTGTGTCATGTACCAGTTATACGGGCCGGGTGTCGTACGCGGTCCGGGCCGCGGCGATCTCCTCCTGGTGTTCCTCCGTCCAGGTCACCAGGGACTGGATCGTGGTGTGCAGGGTCCTGCCGAGGGAGGTCAGTTCGTACTCGACCCGCGGCGGCACCACCGGGTGCACGGTCCGCTTCACCAGCCCGTCCCGTTCCAGCGACCGCAGGGTCACCGTCAGCATCCGCTGGCTGACCCCGTCGATCTCCCGGCGCAGCTCGGTGAAGCGCAGCCGCCGGTTCTCCAGCAGCGCGATGACCAGCAGCGACCACTTGTCGGCGATCCGGTCGAGGATCTGCCGGACCTGGCAGTCCTCCCGGGTGTCCCACTGGAAGGGATCGGCGTCGCCGTAGTCCACGGTGCTCTCGCAGTTACTCGGTGACTTCGAAGTGCCTTCTTCCATGTCTCCCGATGCTGCCGCAGGCTGGTCATGGTTACAAGAGGGAACCGACCCTCAGTTGCGTAACCGACTGACGGCGGAGGAGTGTGGACTGATGGGCACCCGTGCCTGGGCGCTGTTGCTCGTTCTGTGCGGAACGATCTTCCTCGAAGGCATCGACATCGCGATGATGGCGGTGGCGATCCCGGCCATCCGCTCCGACCTGGGTCTTGGCACCGACACCGCGGCGTGGGTGATGAGCGCCTACGTGCTCGGCTACGCCGGCTTCACGCTCCTGGGCGGCCGGGCCGCCGACCTGCTCGGCAGGCGCCGGATGTTCCTGCTCTGGCTGACCGTCTTCCTCGCCTTCTCGGGGCTGGGCGGCTTCGCGACCGAGGGCTGGATGCTGGTCGTCGCCCGGTTCGTGACGGGTGTCGCCGCCGCCTTCATGACCCCGGCCGCGCTCTCCCTGATCACCACGTCGTACGAGCAGGGACCGCAGCGCAACAAGGCCCTGCTGATCTTCGCCGGGACGGGCGCGGCCGGCTTCTCCCTCGGCCTGGTGGTCGGCGGCGTGCTCACCGAGTTCGGCTGGCGCTGGGTGTTCTTCGCGCCGGTGCTGCTGGCCGCGGCCCTGCTCGTCCCCGCCGTACGGCTGATCCCCCGGAGCGACGCTCCGAGGGCCCGCCGGGGCACCTTCGACCTGCCCGGCGCGATCACCGCCGCCGGCGCGATGCTGCTGGCCGCCTACACCGTCGTGCGCCTGGAGCACGGCCTGCGCGACTGGCCGCTCACCGTGGCCTCGGGGCTGGCGGCGCTGCTGCTGGCCGGTGCCTTCGTCGCGGCCGAACGCCGCTGCCCGGACCCGCTCGTCCGTCTCGGCATCCTGCGTCAGGGCCCGGTCGTGCGCGCCGACCTCGGGGCGCTGCTCTTCCTCGGCGCCTTCTTCGGCTTCCAGTTCATCGTCACGCTCTACCTGCAGGAACTGCGCGGCTGGTCGTCCCTCGAGACTGCGCTGGCCTTGATTCCCATGGGCATCGACGCCGTCCTCGCCCCGACGCTCACACCGCGGCTGGTCGCCCGCTGGGGCAACGCCCGCGTGATCGTCGGCGGTTTCGTCCTGGCCGTGGCCGCGTACGCGTTGTTCCTGCCGGTCGGCATGGGCTGGTCCTACGCCGTGATGTTCCCGACGCTGTTCCTGGCGGGCTCCGCCTTCGCCCTGGCCTACGGGCCGCTGACCATCGCGGCGACGGACGGGGTCGCCGAGTCCGAGCAGGGGCTGGCCGGAGGGCTGCTGACCACCGCCACGCAGTTCGGCTCGGCGATCGGCATCTCGGCGGTGACCGCGGTCTACGGCCTGGCGTCCACCGGGTCCGGCCCCGAGGCCACGCTCTCGGCGTTCCGGGCGGCGCTGGTCGTGCCGGTCGTCCTGGTGGTGCTGGGCACGCTGATCTCGTCGGTGAGCGCGCGGGCGGCGCGGCGGGCGGTGCGCAGCGCGTCCCAGGTGAGCAGCGTCAGCGCCAGCCACACCAGCGCGAACCCGGCCCAGCGCTCCGGCGGCATCTCCTCGTGGAAGTAGAGGATGCCGAGCAGGAACTGGATGACCGGCGTCGAGTACTGCAGCAGGCCGATGGTGGACAGGGGCACGCGGATGGCGGCCGCGCCGAAGCAGATCAGGGGCAGCGCGGTGACGATGCCGGCCGAGGCGAGCAGGGCCGCGTGTCCCGCGCCCTCGGTGGTGAAGGTGGAATCGCCCTGCGCGGTCAGCCACACGAGGAAGCCGAGCGCGGGCAGGAACTGGATCGCGGTCTCGGCGGCCAGTGACTCGATGCCGCCGAGGCCCACCTTCTTCTTCACCAGCCCGTAGGCGGCGAAGGAGAAGGCGAGGCAGAGCGAGATCCACGGGGGCCGGCCGTAGCCGATGGTCAGCACGACGACCGCCACGCAGCCGGTCCCGACCGCCGCCCACTGCACCGGCCGCAGCCGCTCCTTCAGCAGCAGTACGCCGATCCCGATGGTGACCAGCGGGTTGATGAAGTACCCGAGCGAGGCCTCGACGACGTGTCCGGAGTTCACGGACCAGATGTACAGGCCCCAGTTGACGGTGATGACCGCCGCGGCGACCGTGATCAGCGCCAGCTTGCGCGGCTGCCGCAGCAGCTCTCCGGCCCAGGCCCAGCGGCGCAGCACGAGCAGGGCGGCGCCCACGAAGACCAGCGACCACACCATCCGGTGGGCCAGGATCTCCACCGCTCCCGCCGGCTTCAGCAGGGGCCAGAACAGGGGGACGAGCCCCCACATCCCATAGGCGGCGAAGCCGTTCAGCAGTCCTATGCGTCCCTCGGCCCTCGGCTTGCCGGTCACGGCCCCCTCCTTCGCACGTGGTGTTCCGCGACCACGAAGGTAACGCCGAGTACCCCCGGCTGTCATGGCCGTATCGGCATACGGTCATGACACCCGGGGGTGAGGGCGGGTCCGCCGAGGGAGTTCAGCCCTTGAGCGCGGCGGCGATGGCCTCGGAGAACGGCGTGGTCGGACGGCCGGCCAGGCGGGACAGGTCGCCGGTGGAGACGACCAGCTCACCCTTCTCGATGGAGGCGTCGACCCCGGCCAGGATCTGGGCGAACTGCTCGGGCAGCCCGGCGCCGGCCAGGATGCCGGTGAGCACCTCGGGCGTGACCGCGTTGTAGGTGATCTCCTTGCCGGTCTGCCGGCTCAGCTCGGCCGCGTACTCGGCGAAGCTCCACGCGGAGTCGCCGCCCAGCTCGTAGGTCTTGTTCTCGTGCCCCTCACCGGTCAGCACGGCGACGGCGGCGGCGGCGTAGTCGGCGCGGGAGGCGGAGGAGACCCTGCCCTCGCCGGCGGCGGCGACGACCGCGTTGTGCTCCAGCACCGGGGCGAGGTTCTCGGTGTAGTTCTCGTGGTACCAGCCGTTGCGCAGCAGCGCGTAGGGCACGCCCGAGTCCAGCAGGGCCTCCTCGGTGCCGCGGTGGTCGTCGGCGAGCGCGGCGGTCAGGCTGCCCGGGGCGCTGGTGTAGGCGAGCAGGGCGACCCCGGCCGCCTTGGCGGCGTCGATGACGACCTTGTGCTGCTGTACACGGCCCTTGTCGAACTCGTTGCCCGAGACCAGGAGGACCTTGTCACCGGCGGAGAAGAGGCCGTCGAAGGACGCGGGGTTGTTGTAGTCGGCCAGTGCGATCCTCACCCCGCGGTCCGCGAAGTCGGCGGCCTTCTCGGCGTTGCGGACGACCGCGGTGATCTGCTCGGCGGGAACCTTCTCCAGCAGCTGCTCCACGACGTGACGGCCGAGCTGTCCGGTGGCTCCGGTGACGACGATGCTCATGGTGATGACTCTCCTTGTGGGGTGCGGTGGCACTAACCCTAGGAGAAGCGCTAACTCTTCGAAAGTACCCACTTTGAAGTAAGGTACTGTCATGGCAGTAAGTGATGGCGAGGCCCTGTGCCCGTACCGGCTCGTCCTGGAACACGTCACCAGCCGCTGGGGCGTGCTCGTCCTGATCGAGCTGCTGAACCGCCCGCACCGGTTCAGCGAGCTGCGCCGGGCGATCAGCCAGTACAACGGCCGGGGTGTCAGCGAGAAGATGCTCACGCAGACGCTCCAGACCCTGGAGCGCGACGGCCTGGTCCACCGCGACGCCAAGCCGGTGATCCCGCCCCGTGTCGACTACTCCCTCACCGACCTGGGCCGCGAGGCCGCCGAGCAGGTACGGGCCCTCGCGCAGTGGACCCACCAGCGCATGGGCGAGGTGGAGAAGGCCCGCCTGACCTACGACGAGACCCGGGCCGCGTCGTAGCGGTCCCGGGTTCCGGTGCTCTCCAAGCGACTCAGCCGACGACCGTCCAGGTGTCCCCGCCCGCCAGCAGCGCGCCCAGGTCGCCCTTGCCGTGCTGCTCGATCGCGGTGTCGAGCTGGTCGGACATCTGCGTGTCGTAGACCGGCCGGTCGACCGAGCGGAGGACACCGATCGGCGTGTGGTGCAGGGTGTCCGGGTCGGCCAGGCGGGACAGCGCGAACGCCGTGGTCGGGGACGGGGAGTGCGCGTCGTGGACGAGCACCTGGTCCTCGTTGTCCGGCGTCACCGCGACCACCTTCAGATCCCCGGTCAGCGGGTCCCGTACGACGCCCTTGTGCAGGTCGCTGCCGAACCGGATCGGCTCGCCGTGCTCCAGCCGGATCACGGCCTCCTCGGCCTGCTGCTTGTCCTTGAGGGCCTCGAAGGCGTTGTCGTTGAAGATGTTGCAGTTCTGGTAGATCTCGATCAGGGCCGTGCCCTGGTGGGCGGCGGCCTGGCGCAGCACCTCCGTCAGGTGCTTGCGGTCGGAGTCGACCGTCCGCGCCACGAACGACGCCTCCGCGCCGATGGCCAGCGACACCGGGTTGAACGGCGCGTCCAGCGAGCCCATCGGCGTCGACTTGGTGATCTTCCCGACCTCGGAGGTCGGCGAGTACTGGCCCTTGGTCAGACCGTAGATCCGGTTGTTGAACAGCAGGATCTTGAGGTTGACGTTGCGGCGCAGCGCGTGGATCAGGTGGTTGCCGCCGATGGACAGCGCGTCGCCGTCACCGGTGACGACCCACACCGACAGATCGCGGCGCGAGCTCGCCAGACCGGTGGCGATGGCCGGGGCACGGCCGTGGATGGAGTGCATCCCGTACGTGTTCATGTAGTACGGGAACCGGGAGGAGCAGCCGATGCCCGAGACGAAGACGATGTTCTCCTTCGCCAGACCCAGCTCGGGCATGAAGCCCTGCACCGCCGCGAGGATGGCGTAGTCGCCGCAGCCGGGGCACCAGCGGACTTCCTGGTCGGACTTGAAGTCCTTCATCGACTGCCTGCCCTCGGCCTTGGGGACGAGGGAGAACGCCTCGATGGTGCCCGTGCCGTGCGTGGACGTCTCAGCCATCGATGGCCTCCTTCAGAGCCGCGGCGAGCTGCTCCGCCTTGAACGGCATGCCGTTGACCTGGTTGTACGACTGGGCGTCGACCAGGTACTTCGCCCGGATGAGCGTGGCGAGCTGCCCGAGGTTCATCTCGGGGATCACCACCTTGTCGTAACGCTCCAGCACCGCGCCCAGATTCCGCGGGAAGGGGTTGAGATGGCGTAGATGCGCCTGCGCGACGGACTCCCCGGCCCTGCGCAGCCGCCGCACAGCGGCCGTGATCGGCCCGTACGTCGAACCCCAGCCCAGCACCAGCGTCCGCGCCTCGTGCGGATCGTCCACCTCGAGGTCCGGGACGTCGATGCCGTCGATCTTGGCCTGCCGGGTGCGGACCATGAAGTCGTGGTTGGCCGGCGAGTAGGAGATGTTGCCCGTGCCGTCCTCCTTCTCGATGCCGCCGATCCGGTGCTCCAGACCCGGCGTGCCCGGGATCGCCCACGGCCGGGCCAGTGTCTGCGGGTCGCGCTTGTAGGGCCAGAACACCTCGGAGCCGTCCTCCAGGGTGTGGTTCGGGCCCTGCGCGAACTGCACCCGCAGGTCGGGCAGCTCGTCCAGGTCCGGGATCCGCCAGGGCTCGGAGCCGTTGGCCAGATAACCGTCGGAGAGGAGGAAGACCGGCGTGCGGTACGTCAGCGCGATCCGCGCCGCCTCCAGCGCGGCGTCGAAGCAGTCCGCCGGCGTACGGGGCGCGACCACCGGGACAGGGGCCTCGCCGTTGCGCCCGAACATCGCCTGGAGCAGGTCCGCCTGCTCGGTCTTGGTGGGCAGACCGGTCGACGGCCCGCCGCGCTGGATGTCCACGACCAGCAGCGGCAGCTCCAGCGAGACCGCGAGGCCGATGGTCTCCGACTTCAGCGCCACACCGGGACCGCTTGTCGTGGTCACGGCCAGCGAACCGCCGAAGGCCGCGCCCAGCGCGGCCCCGATACCCGCGATCTCGTCCTCGGCCTGGAACGTCCGCACGCCGAAGTTCTTGTGCTTGGACAGCTCGTGCAGGATGTCCGACGCCGGAGTGATCGGGTACGACCCCAGGTAGAGCGGCAGATCCGCCTGCCGGCTCGCGGCGACCAGGCCGTACGACAGGGCGAGGTTGCCGGAGATGTTGCGGTAGACACCCGGCGGGAACGCCGTGGACGCCGGGGCCACCTCGTAGGAGACGGCGAAGTCCTCGGTGGTCTCGCCGAAGTTCCAGCCCGCCCGGAACGCGGCGATGTTGGCCGCCGCGATATCGGGCTTCTTGGCGAACTTGGACTTGAGGAACTTCTCCGTGCCCTCGGTGGGCCGGTGGTACATCCAGCTCAGCAGGCCCAGCGCGAACATGTTCTTGCTGCGCTCCGCCTCCTTGCGGCTGAGGTCGAACTCCTTCAGCGCCTCCACGGTGAGCGTGGTCAGCGGCACCGGGTGCAGGTGGTAGCCGTCCAGCGACCCGTCCTCCAGCGGAGACGTCTCGTAGCCGACCTTCTGCATCGCCCGTTTGGTGAACTCGTCCGTGTTGACGATCACCTCGGCGCCGCGCGGCAGGTCGCCGATGTTCGCCTTCAGCGCGGCCGGGTTCATCGCCACCAGCACGTTCGGCGCGTCACCGGGCGTGAGGATGTCGTGGTCGGCGAAGTGCAGCTGGAAGGACGACACCCCTGGCAGGGTTCCGGCGGGCGCCCGGATCTCGGCCGGGAAGTTCGGCAGCGTCGACAGGTCGTTGCCGAACGACGCGGTCTCCGAGGTGAAGCGGTCGCCGGTGAGCTGCATACCGTCACCCGAGTCCCCCGCGAACCTGATGATCACCCGGTCGAGACGGCGGACGCCCTTGGCGCCCGCCGCTTTGCGCTGCTCTCCTACGACTGGTCCGTCGGCCTGCTCCGCTGGGCTACTGACCTGGCTGGTCACTGAACTGGACCTCCCTCGAGGCGGCTGTCCGGGACAGGCCTTCCCGCAGGCCTCCCAGGATCAACCCTACGACCGTAAGGGTCGCCTTCTTTGTGTCATTCGCATCTTGGACGCGACTTTGGGGTGATCACACACTCCTGCCTCGCATGTCAGGAATTGAGGTACGTGAGCACGGCCAGGACTCTGCGGTGGTCCCCGTCGCTCGGCGACAGCCCCAGCTTCAGGAAGATGTTGCTGACGTGCTTCTCGACCGCTCCGTCGCTGACCACCAGCTGCCGGGCGATCGCCGAGTTCGTCCGCCCCTCGGCCATCAGCCCCAGCACCTCCCGCTCCCGCGGCGTGAGCCCCGCGAGCACGTCCTGCTTACGGCTGCGGCCCAGCAGCTGCGCGACCACCTCCGGGTCGAGGGCCGTACCGCCGTCGGCCACCCGCACCACCGCGTCCACGAACTCACGGACCTCGGCCACCCGGTCCTTCAGCAGATAACCGACCCCCCGGCTGGAGCCCGCCAGCAGCTCCGTGGCGTACCGCTCCTCCACGTACTGCGACAGCACCAGCACACCGAGCCCCGGGTGCGCCTTGCGCAACTGCACCGCCGCCCGTACGCCCTCGTCGGTGTGCGTCGGCGGCATCCGCACATCGGCCACCACGACATCCGGCAGCTCGCCCTGCGCGTCCAGCTCGGTGATGGTCTTGATCAGCGCCTCGCCGTCACCCACTCCGGCGACGACCTCGTGCCCGCGGTCGGTCAGCAGCCGGGTCAGGCCCTCCCTGAGCAGCACTGAATCCTCGGCGATGACCACCCGCACCCTGTCCTCCACGATGTTCCGGCCCCCCACAGCCCGATGCCGCCCGTCCGCAGCCCACAACGGCTCCGCGCCCACCCGTGCGACGGGTCCAGCATTTCAGGATCGGGGGGTGGATGGGGGGCAGGACCGGCTTCTTGTCCGAGTGATTCGGGGGTGGCGGGCCAGGAGTGCAACGCCCTCACACCCGCCACCCCCGACCAGAGGTCACCTCACATACGCCGCCCGCCACGGCAGCTCCGCCGTCACCCGGGTCGGACCGCCCGCCGGCGAATCCACCACCAGGATCCCGTCCACCGCGTCGAGCCGGTCCGCCAGCCCGGTAAGACCGGACCCCCGGGACACATCGGCCCCGCCCCGCCCGTTGTCCACGACCTGCAGCATCAGCCGGTTCTCGGTCCGCCAGACCTCCACACCCGCCCAGGTCGCCCGGCTGTGCTTGCTGACGTTCTGCAGCAGCTCCGACACCGTGAAGTACGCGATCCCCTCGATCGCCGGCGCCGGCCGCTCCGCCAGATCGACCTCGACCCGCACCGGCACCGTGCACCGCGAGGCCACCGCCGACAGCGCCGCGTCCAGGCCGCGGTCCGTCAGCACCGCGGGATGGATCCCCCGGGCCAGGTCCCGCAGCTCCTGCAGCGCCGTCTTCACCTCGCCGTGCGCCTCGTCCACCATCCGCGCGGCCGCCTCCGGATCCTCCTGGAGCTTCTCCTTCGCCAGCCCCAGATCCATGGCCAGTGCCACCAGCCGGGCCTGCGCCCCGTCGTGCAGATCCCGCTCGATGCGCCGCAGGTCGGCCGCGGCCGTGTCGACCACGACCCCCCGGTCCGACTCCAGCTCCACCACCCGGGAGGCCAGCCGCGACGGCCCCAGCAGCCCGTGCACCAGCAGCCGGTCCACCATCGTCAGCGCCCGCAGGATCCAGGGCATGGCGATCGTGAACAGCAGACCCACCAGCGCGGTCATCGTGATCTCGAAGGGGTTGTCGAGGTAGACCCGGTGCGTCTCGTCGCCGTACAGCTGGATCCCGTCCTGGCCGGCGTACATCGGGAACACCCAGGCCCACAGCGGGTACGTCAGCAGCCCCCAGCCCAGCGCCCACACGTTCACGGCGACCGCGAACGAGAACACCGCCCAGGGCATCTGCAACAGCGCGTACAGCAGGGCCCGCCACGAGGCGCCGCTCTTGAGGACGGCCCCCATCCACGCCATGGCGCCCGGCTTCCGCATCCGCAGCGGCTCCGGTTCCTCCACCTCCAGGTCCAGCAGCGCCCGCGCCCGGAACCGCTCCACCGCCCCGAAGCCGCGGCACCCGGCGAGCGCTGCCGCCAGCACCGGTACGCCGAGGAACGTCACCAGCAGCCCCGCGCCCAGCGACACCATCGTCACCGCGTAGACGAACAGCACGATGCTGATCGGCAGGCTGAGCAGCACATGGCCGAGTTCCCGCCAGGTGCGGCCCTCGACCGGCGCCCGCAGCGCGACCGGCAGCCGGTGCCGCCGTCGTTGGGTGCTCCCGGGGTACCCGGGCCCGCCGTCGAGCCCGTATCCCTGTCCGTACTCCGTGGCCATCGGCGTCGTCCTTCTCCTCGTCCCGCTGCTGTGCCCTCGATACCTCCACCCTGCTCCGCCGCAGGTCGGCGGACCATGGAGTCCGTCGGCGTCTTGGACGGGGGGTTTTCCCTACCTCCGGCCCGGCTTCCCAGCGCGCCTCAGCGGCTGCCGGTGCCCGCGGCGGAGGCGTCCGTGCGGTCGCGCCACGGCAGTTCCGCCGTGACCGTCGTCGGGCCGCCCTCGGGCGACTCCAGGACGAACAGGCCGTCCACCGCGCCCAGCCGGTCGGCCAGGCCCTTCATCCCCGTACCGCCGTCGAGACTCGCGCCGCCGCGGCCGTCGTCCCACACCTGGATGAGCAGCCGGTCCGCCGACCGCCAGACATCCACCGACGCCGACCTCGCCCGGCTGTGCTTGCTGACGTTCTGCAGCAGCTCTGAGACGGTGAAGTAGGCGATGCCCTCGATGGCCGCGGCCGGCCGCCCGGGCAGGTCGGCCGTCACCTTCACCGGGACCGTGCAGCGCGAGGCGACCGAGGACAGGGCCGCGTCCAGGCCGCGGTCGGTCAGCACCGCCGGGTGGATGCCGCGGGCCAGGTCCCGCAGCTCCTGGAGCGCCAGCTTCACCTCGCCGTGCGCCTCCTCGACCATCGCCGCCGCCGCGTCGGGGTCCTCCAGCACCTTCTCCTTTGCCAGGCCGAGGCCCATGGCCAGATTGACCAGCCGGGCCTGCGCCCCGTCGTGCAGATCCCGCTCGATGCGCCGCAGGTCCGCCGCCGCCGTGTCGACCACGACCCCCCGGTCCGACTCCAGCTCGGCGATGCGCCGCTCCAGCTCGTCCGAGGGCGACAGCAGCCCGCGCACCATGGCCCGGTCGGCGTTGGCCAGCCCCCGTGCGATGTACGGCAGCACCGGCCACAGTACGAACAGCGAGGTCAGCGTGACGGTGAAGGTGAGGACGCCCCACGGCAGCCGTATGAACTCGTACAGCACCGCACGCCAGCCCACCGGGTCCTTCAGCGACATCCACACCTGGGCGAGGAAGCCGCCCGAGCCGCGCAGCGGCAGCCGGCTCGGCTCGTCCACCCGCACCCCGAGCAGCGCCCTGGCCCGCGCCCGCTCCAGCTTGCCCAACTGCCGCGCGCCCATGAGTCCGGCGGCGAGCAGCGGGAACCCGATCACCGTGACGGTCAGCCAGAAGCTGGTGAACAGCACCGTCATGACGTAGGTGAATCCGAGCAGGGAGAGAGGAAGGTTCGCCAGGAGGTGCGCGATCTCCTTCCAGGTGTGCCGGTCGTAGGCGAACCGGGGCGGCGGCGGGCGGTCGTCCTGCCCGGCCGTCGTCGCGGCCGCCTTGGTGCCGGGGGACGGAAAGCGTTCGGTCATACGCGTTAGCGTGCCCGGCCGTGGGCAGCCGCGCCATGAGGTGGACCGCCAGGATCGACTGAGGAAAACCCCACCCCCGCATGCCAGGGCGTGACGGGCTGCTTACCCTGCCTTTATCAGGGCCTAGACTCCCGTGCGTACAGATCGTCGAACAGCGGCGTCCGGGTGAACCGGGGGATCGCCGCAGGACCAGGTCCGAGTTTCAAGGGAGCGAGGGACGGACGTGCCGGAACCGACCGTCGTCACCACGACCGTCGTCGCGGCGGACTACTTCCAGTCCTATTCGGTCGTCGGACTGCTCGCCGCCGTCGGCGTGCTGTTCGTCGCCGTCGCCTTCGGGGCCGGCCGCCTGCTGCGGCCCGTGGTCCCCACGCCCGAGAAGCTCCTGACGTACGAATGCGGCGTCGACCCCGTCGGCGAGGGCTGGGCCCACACCCAGGTCCGCTACTACGTCTACGCCTTCCTCTACGTGATCTTCGCCGTCGACTCGATCTTCCTGTTCCCCTGGGCGACCGTCTTCGCAGCCCCCGGCTACGGCGCGACGACCCTGGTGGAGATGTTCATCTTCCTCGGCTTCCTGGCCGTGGGCCTGCTCTACGCATACAAGAAGGGCGTCCTGGCATGGACGTGACCCCCGACGTGACCTCCGCCGGCCCCGAACCCGTACTGCTTCCGGAACCGAAGCGCCTCGGCGCCCTCGCGCGCCTCGCACCCGAGCCGATGAAGGTGATCCTCAACTGGGGCCGCCGCTACTCGCTCTGGGTCTTCAACTTCGGCCTCGCCTGCTGCGCGATCGAGTTCATCGCCGCGTCGATGGCCCGCCACGACTTCATCCGGCTCGGCGTCATCCCGTTCGCCCCGGGCCCGCGCCAGGCCGACCTGATGGTCGTCTCCGGCACCGTCACGGACAAGATGGCCCCGGCGGTGAAGCGCCTCTACGAGCAGATGCCGGAGCCCAAGTACGTCATCTCCTTCGGCGCGTGCAGCAACTGCGGCGGCCCGTACTGGGACTCGTACTCCGTGACCAAGGGCGTCGACCAGATCATCCCCGTCGACGTCTACGTCCCCGGCTGCCCGCCCCGCCCCGAGGCACTGCTCCAGGGCATCCTCAAGCTCCAGGAGAAGATCGCCCGCGAGTCGCTGGGGGAGCGGTACGGCACGGGACGCCCCTCCGCGGCGGCGCTGCAGAGCGGCCTGGTGCGGCCGCCGTCCGAGAACTCCGGGGAGGGACGATGACCGCGGTCGGCTGGCTGCCCGCCGCCACCGAGGAACTCTTCGGCCCGGACGCCACGGCCGAGGAGTCGTACGAGGTCCTGACCGTCGACGTCCCGCCGGCGACCTGGATCTCCGCCCTGGAGACCGCCCGCGACCGGCTCGGCTGCACCTACTTCGACTGGCTGAGCGCGGTCGACGAGCCGGGCACGGGCTTTCGCGTCACGGCCCACATCGCGGCCCTGTCTCCCCTCCGCCGCCTCCTCCTGCGTACGACGATCCCGCACGAGACCCCCGCCCTGCCCTCCGCGGTCGGTGTCTACGCGGGCGCCGCCTGGCACGAACGCGAGACGCACGAGATGTTCGGCATCGCCTTCGAAGGCCACCCGGCACTCGACCACCTGCTCCTGCCCGACAGCTTCGAAGGCCACCCCCTGCGCAAGGACTTCGTCCTGGCCGCCCGCGTCGCCAAGGCCTGGCCCGGCGCGAAGGAACCCGGCGAGTCCGAACACGGCGGCCCCAAACGCCGCCAGATGCTCCCACCCGGCGTCCCCGACCCCAACGAATGGGGCCCCCTGAAGGGCCAACTCCCCCCGGCCCCGTCCCGCCCGACCCGAGCCACAACCCCCCGCGCGGCAGGCGAACGCCCCGTACGGCGTGCACGCTCGGCGGGGGAGGGCTCGGCGAGCCAGGCGGCTGCGGGGGCGCCGGAAGCCCCGACTCCGGCTCCGTCTGCGGGTGCGCCGCGTCGTGCGCGTTCGGCGGCGGAAGGCTCGGTCAGCCAGTCCCCGCCCGGGGAGTCGACTGCCTCGGCTCCGACGGGGCCACGGCGTCACCGCACGGCGGCGGAGGGCTCGGCGAGCCAGGCTGCTGCGAGGGCCTCGGAAGCCCCGGCTCCGTCTGCCGGTGCCCCGCGTCGTGCGCGCTCGGCGGCGGAAGGCTCGGTCAGCCAGACCACGCCCGACGACACGGCCCCGTCGTCACCGGCCGCCCCGCGTCGCACCCGTACCGCTGCGGACGGCTCGGCGAGCCAGACGCCCAGCGGATCGGAAACCCCGGCGACCGCACCTGAGTCCCCGACGCCCGGGTCCGAAGCGGCGGCGCCCGGTTCCGAAGCGGCGGCGCCCGGTTCCGAATCGCCGGCGACCGGTTTCGAATCGCCGGCGCCCGGCACCGAGAAGCCGACCACCGCGCAGCCGGAGTCCCCCGCCACCGAGGCCGAATCCCCGACCCCGTCGGCGGGACCGCGCCGCGCGCGCAGTGCGTCGGAGGGCAGCTCGAGCCAACGCGCCGCGGATGACCGGGGCGACAGCCGACCGGGCAAGTCCGCTCCCACTCCGCGCAGCGCGGACGCCCCCTGGCACCACGCCCGCCCGGCCTTCGACGAACCGGAACCCACGACGGAATCGTCGCCACAGACCGCGCAGTCGCCGGCCCCCGAGCCCTCGGACGACTCGGAGACCCCCGAGGCCTCAAAGCCCTCAAAGCCCTCAAAGCCCTCAGAGACCACAGAGGTCACAGAGGCCACAGAGCCCAAGGACACCCCCGACGACCCCACAGGAGGCCCGCGGTGAACGACGCCCTCGACGTCACCCTGCGACTCCTGGTCGTCTTCGTCGTCTTCCTCACCTTCCCCCTGATCATCGGCCAGACCGAACACAAGGTCATGGCCCACATGCAGGGCCGCGTCGGCCCCATGTACGCCGGCGGCTTCCACGGCTGGGCCCAGCTGATCGCCGACGGCGTGAAGTTCGCGCAGAAGGAGGACGTCGTCCCCGCGGGCGCGGACCGCCGTATCTTCCAACTGGCCCCCGCCGTAGCCCTGCTGCCGTACCTCCTCGTCCTGCTCGCCATCCCCATCGGCCCGGACGAGGGAGCCGTCGGCCAGGTCATCGACGCGGGCATCTTCTTCGTCCTGGCCGTCATGGGCGTCGGCGTCCTCGGCTCGCTCATGGCCGGCTGGGCGTCCGCGAACAAGTTCTCCCTCCTCGGCGGCCTCCGCACCGCCGCCCAGCTCCTCGCCTACGAGCTGCCGATGCTCCTGACCGCCGCCTCGGTCGCGATGGCGGCCGGCACGGTCTCCCTCCCCGGCATCCTCGACGCCTTCGAGTGGTGGTGGCTGCCCTGGCAGATCGTCGGCGCGATCGTCTTCTTCGTGGCCGGCCTCGCCGAACTCCAGCGCCCTCCCTTCGACATGCCCGTCGCCGACTCGGAGATCATCTTCGGCGCGTACACCGAGTACACCGGCCTCCGCTTCGCCCTCTTCCTCCTCGCCGAGTACGCCGGAATCGTCGTCCTGTGCGGCCTCACCACCGTCCTCTTCCTGGGCGGCTGGCACGGCCCCTGGGGCGCCGACGGCCTCGGCTGGGTCTGGACCCTGCTGAAGACCGCCGTCCTCGCCTTCCTCGTGATCTGGCTGCGCGTCACCTACCCGCGCCTGCGCGAGGACCAGCTCCAGAAGCTCGCCTGGACCCTCCTCGTCCCCCTGTCCCTCGCCCAGATCGCCCTCACCGGCGTCGTCAAGGTGGTGATCCAGTAACCATGGCTGCGTCCCTCCCGAACTCCCGGCCCCGCATCCCCGGCTCCGGCCTCGCCAAGGGCCTGGCCGTCACCCTCCGCACGATGACGAAGAAGTCCGTCACCGCGCAGTACCCGGACGCCCAGCCCGACCTCCCGCCCCGCACCCGTGGTGTGATCGGACTGTTCGAGGAGAACTGCACGGTCTGCATGCTCTGCGCCCGCGAGTGCCCGGACTGGTGCATCTACATCGACTCCCACAAGGAGACGGTCCCGGCGGCGACCCCCGGCGGCCGCGAACGCAGCCGCAACGTCCTCGACCGCTTCGCCATCGACTTCGCCCTGTGCATGTACTGCGGTATCTGCATCGAGGTCTGTCCTTTCGACGCCCTGTTCTGGTCACCGGAGTTCGAGTACGCCGAGACCGACATCCACGACCTCACCCACGAGCGCGACAAGCTCCGCGAGTGGATGTGGACCGTCCCGGCCCCGCCGGCCCTCGACCCCGCCGCCGAGGAGCCGAAGGAAGTCGCCACCGCCCGCAAGACCGCTGAGAAACTCGCGGCCCAGCAGCAGCCCGCCCCCACCGACTCCGCCGCCGACGAGCAGGCCCGCGCGGCGGAAGCCCCCACCCGCCCGGCAGGCGAGTCCCGGCAGCAGACCGACCAGCCGAGGCAGCGGCCCACGGACCGGCAGCAGACCGACCAGCCGAGGCAGCGGCCCACGGACCGGCAGGAGGGACAGGAATGACCCTGGCCGCAGCCGCCACGACAGCGGCCCACGCCACCACCACGGCGGCCCACACCACCACGGCCGCCGAGAGCCACGGCTTCCTCTCCCCGACCGGCGTCGAGATCGCCTTCCTCCTCGTCGGCCTGGTCACCTTCGGCGCCGCGATCGTCACCGTCACCACCCGGCAGCTGGTGCACGCCGCCCTGTGGCTGGTGGTGACCCTCGGCGGCCTGGCCGTCGAGTACCTCCTGCTCACCGCCGAGTTCATCGCCTGGGTGCAGGTCCTCATCTACGTCGGATCCGTCGTCGTCCTCCTCCTGTTCGGACTGATGCTCACCAGGGCCCCGATCGGCCGCTCCCCGGACGCCGACTCCGGCAACCGCTGGGCCGCCCTCACCGTTGCCCTCGCCGCGGCCGCCGCCCTGGTCTGGGTCGTCGTCGACGCCTTCCGCACGACCTGGATCGACCTGGACGGCCCCGCCGCCGGTTCCACCGAGGCCACCGGCGCCAGCCTCTTCCAGAACTGGGTCCTCCCCTTCGAGGCCCTCTCCGTCCTCCTCCTCGCCGCCTTGGTCGGAGCGATCGTCCTGTCCCGCAAGGCGAAGGCCGACGCGGCGCCCGCGCCCGACAGCGCCCCGGCCGGCCGGAGCGAGAAGGAGGGCACCCGCTGATGCACCTCGCCTATCCAGCCGTCCTCTCCGCCCTCCTCTTCTGCACGGGCCTCTACGGCGTCCTCGCCCGCCGCAACGCGATCCTGGTCCTGATGTCGGTCGAGCTGATGCTCAACGCCGTCAACCTCAACCTGGTCGCCTTCGACGTCTGGCTCAGCAAGACCGCCGAGGAGACCCTGCACTCCGGCCAGGCCCTGACCCTGTTCACCATCGCCATCGCCGCCGCCGAGATCGGCATCGGCCTGGCGATCGTCCTCGCCGTCCACCGCAACCGCGGCACCGCGGACATCGACAAGCTCCGCGACACCGCCGAACGGCACGGCCCCGGCGGCGACGGCACAGACCACGACGCCCTCACGGCCGAGCAGTCCGACGAGGCCCAGAAGGCTGAGGCCACCGCGTGACCACGACCACCCTCGCCGTCCTCGTCCCCCTCCTTCCGTTCCTCGGCGCCGCCGCCGGCCTGCTCCTGGGCCGCACGGCACCCGGCTTCGTCCGCCCGCTCGCCGTCCTGCCGACCCTCGCCTCCCTGGTGCTCGCCGCGCTGGTCGCCGCACGGCAGGGCGGTGACACGGCCGTCAACGCGGCCACGGAACTCACCCCGACCGGCGCGGTCCCGATCGAACTCGCCCTGCACATCGACGGCTTCGCCGCCCTCGTCGCCATCGTGGTCGGCTTCGTCGCCACATGCGTGCAGATCTACTCGACGGGCTACCTGCGCGACGACCCGCGCTACCCCTCGTACGCCGCTCTCGTCTCCCTGTTCACCTCCGCGATGTTCCTGGTCGTCTATTCCGGCGACCTGATCGTGCTGCTGGTCGGCTGGGAAGTCATGGGCATCTGCTCCTACTTCCTGGTCGGCCACTACTGGGAGACCCCGGAGGCCCGCGCCGCCTCCCTCAAGGCCTTCCTGGTCACCAAGCTCGGCGACGTCCCCTTCCTCATCGGCCTGTTCGCCCTCGCCACCGACGCCGGCTCCTTCCGCATCACGAAGGTCCTCGGCGCCGTCGCGAGCGGCTCACTCGACCACCCGACGCTGATCGCCCTGCTGCTCCTCGCGGGCGTGGCGGGCAAGTCGGCGCAGTTCCCGCTGCACACCTGGCTCCCCGACGCGATGGCGGGCCCGACGCCCGTCTCCGCGCTGATCCACGCCGCGACGATGGTCGCCGCCGGTGTCTACTTCATCGCCCGTCTCCTCCCCGTCTTCGAGGCCTCCCAGGCCGCGATGGTCGTCCTCGCCGTCATGGCCGCCGTCACCATGGCCGGCTCGGGGCTCGCCGCGCTCGCCCAGGACGACATCAAGCGCGTCCTCGCCTACTCGACGATCGGCCAGCTCGGCTACATGACCGGCGCCCTCGCCGTCGGCGACCGCGGAGCCGCCGTCTTCCACCTCCTGTCCCACGGCGCCTTCAAGGCGCTGCTGTTCCTCGCGGCCGGCGTGATCATCCACGCCGCCGGCACCAACTCGCTCGCCGCCATGTCCCGTATGCGGAACCTCCGCGACCGCGTCCCCGACGCCTACTGGACGATGACCGTGGCGCTGCTCGCGCTCGCCGCGATCCCGCCCTTCAGCGGCTTCTTTTCCAAGGAGGCCGTCCTCGGCGTCGCCGAACACGTAGTCACCGGACACACCGAGCACGCCCCCGCCGCCGCGGGCTGGATCGTCCTCGTAGCCGGCCTGCTCACGGCCCTGCTCACCGCCGCCTACGCGATGCGCCTGTGGCTGCTCGCCTTCCGGGGCCGGGGCACCGAAGCCCCCGACCACGGCAAGGAGCCGCTGACGATGACCGTCGTGCTGTGGGTCCTGGCCGTCCCGTCCCTGGCCCTCGGCGGATTCGCGTTCCGCCTGCTGCCCGACTGGTTCGACGGCCGTGACCTCGGACCGACGCTCACCACCTCCGTGCTCGGCACCGGCGTGGCCCTGGTCGGCGGCATCGTCACCTACGGCGCCTGGCGGCACACCACCGCGCTCGCGGCCCGCGTCCCGCTCGGCGCGGTCGCCGCCCACCCCGAGGGCGACGCCGCCCAGGTCGAGGCGGAAGCCATCGCCACCCACGAGCCTGCCTACGGCGACATCGCCTACGCGCCCGACCCCTCCGATCCGGGACGGCTCCTGCTCGGCCCCCTGCACCGGCACGCGGCCGCCGGCTTCCACCTGGACGCTGTGTACACGGCACTCTTCGTCCGCCCGGTCCAGGCCGGAGCGAGCCTCGTCCGGTTCCTCGACCGCGAGGTCGTCGAGACCTATGTACGCGGTGCGGGTGCCTTGCCCCGCTGGCTCGGCGCCGCGGTACGCCGCGCCCAGACCGGCAACGTCCAGACCTATGTGAGCGCGCTGCTCGCCGGCACCGTCGTCCTCGCGGTCGCCGCCGTCCTCGTCGCCACGGGAGCGTGAGCAGGCGTGATCGATATCAACGAGTCCGTGATGCAGGTCCTTCTGGCGTTCATCGTCGTCGGCCCGCTCCTCGGCGCCGCCGCGGCTCTCCTGCCGGCTCCGCCCGGGCTGAAGGGGAAGTCACCCGAGCAGGCGGTGCTCCGGCACGGCGTCACCGTCACCGGCGCGGTCCTCATCGCGGCGATCGTCCTCGCGCTCGGCTTCGACCACGACCAGCCGTCGAAGATGCAGGCCAGCACGGACATCAGCTGGATCCCCGCACTCGACGTACGCATCCACCTCGGCATCGACGGCATCTCCCTCCCCCTTCTGGTCCTGACCGCGCTGCTGACCTTCCTCTGCGCGCTCTACTCATACTTCAAGATGCCTGAAGGCCCGACCCCGAAGGCCTTCGTCGCCCTGCTGCTCGTCCTCGAGTCCGGCACGCTCGCGACCTTCGCCGTCCTCGACCTGCTGCTGTTCTTCCTGGCCTTCGAGATGGTGCTCATCCCGATGTACTTCCTCATCGCCCGCTGGGGCGGCGAGGGCCGGAGCCAGGCCGCCTGGCGGTTCATCCTCTACACGCTGCTCGGCTCCGTGGTCATGCTGCTCGGCCTGCTCCTGATCGGGCTCAAGGCGGGCACGTTCGACATGATGGCACTCGCCACTGACAACGGCCGGTCGCTGAGCACATCCGTGCAGGTCATCGCTGTTCTGTCGATCGGGATCGGCCTCGCGGTCAAGACGCCGATGTGGCCGCTGCACAGCTGGCTGCCCGACGCCCACACCGCCGCGCCGACCGTCGGCTCGGTCCTGCTGGCCGGTGTCCTGCTGAAGATGGGTACGTACGGTTTCGTCCGGATCCTGCTCCCCATCGCACCGGACGGCTTCCGCACCTTCGCGCCCTACCTCGCGGCGCTCGCCGTCGTCGGCATCATCTACGGGTCCCTGGCCTGTCTGGCCCTCGCCAAGCAGGGCGCGAAGGGCGACCTCAAGCGCCTGATCGCCTACTCCTCCGTCGGCCACATGGGCTTCGTCCTGCTCGGCATCGCCACCATGACCCCAACCGGGGTGAACGGTGCCCTCTTCGCCAACATCGCCCACGGCCTCATCACCGGCCTGCTCTTCTTCCTGGTCGGCGCCCTGAAGGACCGCACCGGCACCACCGACCTCGACACCCTCGCCGAGGAGACCGGAGCCGCGCTCTACGGCAAGGCCCCGCGCCTCGGCGGCCTGCTCGCCTTCGCCGCGGTCGCCTCGCTCGGCCTGCCGGGCCTGGCCGGGTTCTGGGGCGAGATGCTGGCCCTGTTCGGAGCGTTCCAGCCCGCCGCCGGCCTCAGCCGTCCCGCCTTCCTCACCTTCATGGCGATCGCCGCGTTCGGCACCCTGCTGACGGCCGCGTACCTGCTGATCGTGGTCCGCCGCGTCTGCATGGGCGCCCTGCCCCAGGACGCTCCGAAGCTGACCGACGTGCGCTCGTACGAGTTCGCGGCCTGGACCCCGCTCGTCGCCCTCACCGTCGTCGCGGGCCTGTGGCCCAAGGCCCTCCTCGGCCTGAGCGACCCGGCCGTCCAGCAGCTCCTCGCAGGAGGCAACCGATGAGCTCCCAGGCCCAGCCCCTGGCCGCGTCGCTGGTCCAGTCCGTCGACTGGCTCGCGATCGCACCGCCCACCATCGCGGCGGTCGTCGGACTCGTCGTCCTGGTCGCCGACCTGTTCGTCGCCGAGCACCGGAAGGCGCTGCTCGGCTGGACATCGGTGGCGGGCCTGGCCGCCGCCACCCTGATGCTGCTGCCCCTCCTGGACGGCGACCGCAGCACCTTCTGCCTGACCGGCGACGCCGCCGTCTGCAGCTACACCGCCGACCGCTTCACCCTGGTCATCCAGTTCCTGGTCCTCGGCGGAGCCCTCCTCACCGCCCTGTTGTCGGTCACCGCCCTGAAGGACGGCCGCAAGGAGCTCCCCGAAGGGGAGTACTGGTTCCTGTTGCTCTCCTCCGCGGCCGGCGCCGCCCTCCTGCCCGCCTCCCGCGACCTGGCGACCCTGATCGTCGCCCTGGAGGTCGCCTCCCTGCCCGCCTTCGCGCTGGTCGGCCTGAAGTACGGCGACCGGAAGTCCTCCGAAGCGGCCCTGAAGTTCTTCCTGTCCTCGGTCACCGCGACAGCGGTCAGCCTCATGGGCATCAGCTTCGTGTACGCCTCCACGGGCACCCTCTACCTCACCCAGGTCGCCGACCGCATCCAGAACGTCGACGGACAACTCCACACGCTCGCCCAGACCGGCGTCGTCCTCACCCTCGTCGGCTTCGCGTTCAAGACGGCCGCCGTGCCCTTCCACTTCTGGGTGCCCGACACCTACGTGGGGGCGCCCCTGCCCATCGCCGCCTATCTGTCGGTCATCGGCAAGGCGGTCGGCTTCAGCGGCCTGATCCTCGTCACGGTCGTGGCCCTCCCGTCGTACGCCGACCTCTGGGGCCCGGCCCTGGCGGTCCTGGCCGCGCTCACCATGACCGTGGGCAACGTCGGAGCCCTGCGTCAGCAGGCCACGCGCGCGTACAGCGCGGTCCGCCTGCTCGCCTGGTCGTCCGTCGGCCAGGCCGGCTACCTGCTCGTACCGATCGCCGCCGCCGCGTACTCCGGGGACGCCGAAAAGTCGGTCGGCTCCACCGTCGCCTACGCCCTGATGTACGGCGCCGTGAACCTCGGCGCCTTCGCCGTGGCCGCGCTCGTCGGCCGGACGAGGCTCCTCAACCGCGTCGCCGACTACCGCGGCCTGTACGCGTCGAGCCCCCTGTCCGCCCTGCTCCTCGCGTTCTTCCTGCTCTGCCTCGCCGGACTGCCGCCGGGCATCATCGGCCTCTTCGCCAAGGTCACCGTCTTCGCGGCGGCCGTCGACGCGGGCCTCGGCTGGCTGGCCGTGATCATGGCCGTCAACGTCGTCATCGCGCTGTTCTACTACCTCCAGTGGACGACCCTGCTCTTCCGCGCCCCCGAGGGCGAGCCCGAGAAGCACCGAGTCCCGGCCCCTCTCACCGCCGCGATCGCCCTGACCGGCGTCCTCGGCATCGCCCTGTCCGGGGCACCCCAGCTCGTCCTGCGGTTCACCGACACCGCCCTCTTCTGAACGACAGCCGCTTTCGCCACGCGCGCGTGGGGCACCCGCCTCCCCACGCGCGCGTGCCGCTTCCCGGCGCCGTTCACCCGGACGGCCCACACCCGCCGCCGCACGCACAAGGGAACTAGTGCCCTCCGCCTGGCGTTGACCAGTACGGGAGGGTCCACTGGACGTGACACCACGGCACCAGTGGCACCGCAGATCACCGAGCAAGGGTCCCCCTGCCGCACCACTTGGAGGGCGTACCGTGCACCGCCGGCACAACGGGCTCAGGACCGCAGTCCTCCTCGGGGGACTGTCCGCCCTCATCATCGTCATCGGCAGCTTTTTCGGCCGCATGGGGCTCGTCATCGCCGTCCTGGTAGCGCTGGCCACCAACGCGTACGCCTACTGGAACAGCGACAAGCTGGCACTGCGCGCGATGCGGGCCCGCCCGGTGAGCGAGTTCGAGGCCCCGGGGCTCTACCGCATGGTCCGCGAGCTCTCCACCCAGGCCCGCCAGCCCATGCCGCGTCTGTACATCTCCCCGACGGAGGCGCCCAACGCCTTCGCCACGGGCCGCAACCCGCGCAACGCCGCCGTGTGCTGCACCGAAGGCATCCTGCGCCTCCTGGACGAGCGCGAGCTGCGCGGCGTCATCGGCCACGAGCTCAGCCACGTCTACAACCGCGACATCCTCATCTCCTCGGTGGCCGGTGCCCTCGCCTCCGTGATCATGTTCCTGGTCAACTTCGCCTGGCTGATCCCGATCGGGCGCTCGGACGACGATGACGGCCCCGGCCTGCTCGGCATGCTGCTGATCATGATCCTGGGCCCGCTCGCCGCCTCGCTCATCCAACTGGCCATCAGCCGTTCCCGGGAGTACCAGGCGGACGCCTCCGGCTCCCAGCTCACCGGCGACCCACTCGCCCTGGCCAGCGCCCTGCGCAAGCTCGAACTCGGCACTAAGCAGCTCCCGCTGCCCCCCGAGCCGCGCATCGAGACCGCCAGCCACATGATGATCGCGAACCCGTTTCGCCCCGGCCAGGGCCTCTCGAGGATGTTCTCCACGCATCCGCCCATGGCGGAACGCATCGCCCGGCTAGAGAAGATGGCAGGTGGAAACCAATGAGGACAGTTCTCAATGTCATATGGCTCGTCCTGAGCGGCTTCTGGCTCTTCCTCGCCTACATGCTCGCGGGCCTGCTCCTCTGTATCACCATCATCGGAATCCCGTTCGGCATAGCGGCCTTCCGCATCGGCGTCTACGCCCTGTGGCCCTTCGGGTACACGACAGTCGAGCGCCGTGACGCGGGCGCGCCGTCCTGTGTGGGCAACGTGCTGTGGCTGGTCCTCGCGGGCTGGTGGCTGACCCTCGGCCACATCGCCACCGGCATCGCCCTGTGCGTCACGATCATCGGCATCCCGCTCGGCATCGCCAACTTCAAGCTCATCCCGGTCTCGCTGCTCCCGCTCGGCCGCGACATCGTCCGGACCGACGAGCCGTTCACAGCACGCTGACGGCGGGATTACGGAGCCCGGTTTCCACAGGCCAGGGGTTATCCACAGGCCCGCCCGGCTGTCAGCGGCGGCCTGCATGATGAACCCATGACCGCGAACGAGCAGTTGCCGACCCGAGTGACGGCCAAGAGAGCCTGACCAGCAACAGCGGCGGAGTGCCTGCCTCAACCGCCCGCAGCCCTACGCCCTCCCCGCCCGAGCCCCCGCCCATCGCCGCACTCCATACACAACCGCGCCCACCACCAGCACACCCGCTCCCACGGCCACCGATACCGCCGACAGCGAGAACGCCAGCACCACGCACCCGGCCAGCCCGACTCCCGCCACCGCCCGAGCCGCCAGCCCCGCCGATGCCGAAGTCGATGCCGAACCCAGCGTCCAGGCCGACGCGTTGGCCACGGCGTAGTACGCCAGCACACCGAAGGAGGAGCACCCGATCGCGCCCCGGACGTCCACCGTGGCGGCCAGGACCGCGACCACCGCACCCACCGCCAGCTCCGCCCGGTGCGGCACCTGGAACCGCGGATGCACGGCCGCCAGCGCCCCCGGCAGATGCCGGTCCCGGGCCATGGCCAGCGTCGTCCGCGAGACCCCGAGGATCAAAGCCAGCAGGGAGCCCAGCGCGGCCACGGCCGCACCGACCCGCACCACCGGCACGAGCCAGGGTGTCCCGGCCGCCCGCACCGCGTCGGCCAGTGGCGCCGCCGCGTCCACGAGACCGTCCGACCCGAGCACCGAAAGGACAGCCACCGCCACACACGCGTACACCACCAGCGTGATGCCCAACGCCAGCGGAATCGCGCGCGGAATGGTGCGCGCCGGGTCGCGTACCTCCTCACCGAGGGTCGCGATACGGGCGTACCCGGCGAACGCGAAGAACAGCAGGCCGGCCGCCTGAAGCACGCCGCCCGCACCGCCCGAGGCACCGACGTCCAGCCGCCCGGCGTCCGCCGCGCCGGACCCCAGACACCCGACCACCACGGAAGCGAGGACAGCCAGGACCACCGCCACGATCACCCGCGTCAGCCACGCCGACTTCTGGATCCCGCCGTAGTTCACCGCGGTCAGCGCCACCACGGCCGCGACCGCCACCGCATGCGCCTGCCCGGGCCACACGTACATGCCCACAGTCAGCGCCATCGCCGCACAGGAGGCAGTCTTCCCCACCACGAACGACCAGCCCGCGAGATACCCCCAGAACTCCCCGAGCCGCTCACGCCCGTAGACGTACGTGCCGCCCGAGGCGGGATACCGGGCGGCGAGGGCGAGCCGACGACGTGGCGTTGCAGTAGGCGACCACGGCGGCGACGGCGAGCCCGAGGAGCAGCCCGGACCCGGCAGCGTGCGCCGCAGGCGCGAGGGCGGCGAAGATCCCGGCTCCGATCATCGAACCGAGTCCGATGACCACCGCGTCCCCCACACCGAGGCTACGGCGCAGTTCGGAACCGGAGGCTGTCATGCGTCGCACCCTACTGATCAGCGCAACCGGTGGGTGCCGTCAGGGCGTCCTCCTCACCAAGACGGCGTGAAAGCGCGCGGCAAGGACGATGCGCGCGGTACGCCCGACGTACGACGCACGGGCACGGCCTGCCGGGAGCAAGATCACATGGCCGGGACAGTGCGGGCACAGCGTGAAAGGGCAGGTTCACGGCATGACCATTATCAGCTGGATCATCCTGGGACTGTTGGCCGGAGCCATCGCGAAGTTCCTGCTGCCGGGGCGCGACCCAGGCGGCCTCATCGGCACCACCCTGATCGGCATCGCGGGCGCGTTCATCGGCGGCTGGATATCGGCCCGCTGGATGGACCACCCGATCACCAAGGACTTCTACGACGGCACGACCTGGGCCGCGGCGATCGGCGGATCGCTCGTCCTCCTGGTCGCCTACCGCCTGCTGTTCGGCAACTCGCGCAGCTGAACGCGCCCACCGACCGCAGCCGCCAGACGAGAAGGGTGGACACCGGCAGGTGCCCGCCCTCTCTCGTACCCGTGCAGGCCGTGAGCCCCGAGGACCCGACCGGACCTACCGGTAGTTCACGAACTGCAGGGCGAAGTCGTAGTCCTTGTCCTTGAGCAGGGCGATGACGGCCTGCAGATCGTCACGGCTCTTGGAGCTGACCCGCAGCTCCTCGCCCTGCACCTGCGCCTTCACGCCCTTCGGGCCCTCGTCGCGGATGGCCTTCGCCACCTTCTTCGCGTTGTCCTGGGAGATGCCCTCCTTGATCGAAGCGAAGATCTTGTACTCCTTGCCGGAGAGCTGGGGCTCGCCCGCGTCCAGAGCCTTCAGCGAGATGCCGCGCTTGATCAGCTTGGACTGGAAGACGTCGAGGATCGCCTTCACCCGGTCCTCGGAGTTCGCCTCCATGAGGATCTGCTCACCGGACCACGAGATCGAGGCGCCCACGCCCTTGAAGTCGTAGCGCTGCGAGATCTCCTTGGCGGCCTGGTTGAGTGCGTTGTCGACCTCCTGCCGCTCGACCTTCGAGACGATGTCGAAACTGGAGTCGGCCATGTCCTGTGGCTCCTTGTATCGGGGTGCGTATCGGTGCGTACCGGCGTACGTGGGCGGCCGCCGGTCCCGTTCAGGTCCCGGGCCGCATCCGGACAAGCCTAGCCACCCCCCGCCCTTCGGGCGCCGATCAATCGGGTGGCGAAGCACCCCTCCACATCAGGTATTGTTTACGTCGTTGCCACGGAGCGCCGCCGAAAAGCGGCTCGAAGGGCAGCTACCCCCGGCGGTGTGCCCGAGCGGCCAAAGGGAGCAGACTGTAAATCTGCCGGCTCAGCCTTCCCAGGTTCGAATCCTGGCGCCGCCACACTGGGGAAGACCCCCTCTGATCAGGTTTTTCGCCTGCTCAGAGGGGGTCTTTCGTTGGCCTTCCCTGTTCGATTCGTTGCGGACGGGGCGTGGACGTGTCTCACTTCGTACCGCCCGTATCCCACCGTTGATCAGTGCGTGTCCCCCAGGCGTCCCCCGGGGGTGAGCATGATCACCCCGGCCCGTTCCACTCCCGCGGGGCCGCATCGGTCCGGCTGTTCGCCCGCTCCCGCGTCTGGTCAAGGACCTTGGCGTACACCTTGTGCAGCACGGCGATGCTGACGCCAGCGCGGCGGGCAACTCCATCGCATCTACCCCGGAGCTGAGCCGGAACGGGACGCCGGCGTGCCGCAGGTCGTAGGGACGGCAGGCCAGCAGCGAGGCCGTTTCTTCGTGGAGCAGCCCTTCGAGCGTGGGTGCGGCGATGCCCGCGGCGGGGTCATTCGGGACTACTCCCTCCCGTGGGCCAGTTCGATGTCGTGGTCGTCAACGCCGGTGCCCGAGACCGACACCGATGTCGCCTGCGGCGGATACCCGGTCGCGATGACGGTGTACGCGCCGGTGTCCAGGTCGGAGAAGGCGTACGCCCCGTCGAGACCGGTCCGGGTCGTGGCGAGCACGTTGCCCGCCGCGTCCACCAGCGTCACCCGCGCGTCGCTCAACGGCGCGCCCCCTCCGCGCACCGTGCCCCGCACCTGCGCGCCGGGCCGCAGTTCGAGCTCGACCCGCGTGGTCCCGGCCCCGCCGATCTCGACGATCTGGGCGAGTGGCCGGTGCTTGGGGGAGTTGACCGCGAGGGTCACCGGGCCCGGCACCAGGTCGGTGACGGTGAACTCGCCCAGTACATCCGTCCGTCCGGTGGCAAGTACGTCCCCGCGGACGTCCGTCACGATGACCACGGCCTCGGCGACCGGCGTCCCGCTGTCCGCCGACCGCACCACACCGGCGAGCCCGCTGGTGCCGCTCAGCAGCACGTCGTACGCCACCGGCTCACCGGCCGCGACGAGCGTGGAGGCTTGCGGCTGGTAGCCCTCCGCCGAGGCGATCAGGACGTAGGAACCGGCGCCGGGTGCGTCCACTCCGTACGACCCGTCGCCCCGCGAGACCGACCGCCCGAGCTGCTTGCCGCCGAGCGAGATCAACGTCACCGCGGCCCCGCCGACCGGAACCCGCTCGGCACCCAGGACCCGCCCCCGCACAGGGATTCCGGTACCGGCGGACCCAACCGTCGCGACCTCCGCGGCAACAGGCCTCTCGACGGTCGGTCCCTCGAGAGCCGGTTCCCCGCCAGCCGGTTCCCCGCCAGCCGGCTCAACCAGAGCCGGCCCACCGGCACCCGGCTCCTCACCGGTACCCGGCTCCTCGCCCTCCCCCAACTCCTCGCCCTCCGACGGCTCCACCGCCACCGCCCCCACCCGCTGCCGCGGAATGAACGACGCGACCACGAAGGCGAGCAGCGCGGCCCCGGCCCCGATGGCCAGGACGGCCTTGAACCCGTTCTGGGACGGCAGGGCGGTCGGCCCGAAGGGCGTCGTCATCTGGGCCAGGATCACCCCGGCCACCGCGCTGGCCGTCGACGTACCGATGGACCGCATCAGCGTGTTGAGGCTGTTCGCCGCGCCCGTCTCGGAGGCTGGTACCGCGCTCATGATGAGCGCGGGCATCGAACCGTAGGTGAACCCGATACCCGCCCCGATGACGCAGGTGACGAGCACGAAGTGCCAGAGCTCGGACATCAGCGCGATGTTCAGCCCGTACCCGGCGGCCACGATCAGGGCGCCGACCATCAGGGTGATCTTCGGGCCCTTGGCCTTGGACAGGGCGGCGGAGACCGGGGCCGTGGCCATCATGACCAGGCCGGACGGGGCCATCGTCAGACCGGCGACGAGCAGCGACTCGCCGAGGCCGTAGCCGGTCGCCTCAGGCAACTGCAGGAGCTGCGGAATGACGAGGGACATCGCGAACATCGCGAACCCGACGGCGATCGAGGCCAAGTTGGTGACCAGCACCTGACGGCGTGCGGTGGTGCGCAGGTCGACCAGCGGCTCCCTGACGCGCAGTTCCCACCAGCCCCACACCAGCAGCACGACCACGGCCGCCGCGAACAGACCGAGGGTGGTGCCGCTGTTCCAGCCCCAGTCCGCGCCCTTGGAGATCGCCAGCAGTAGGGACACCAGCCCCGCCGCCATACCGATGCCGCCGACCAGGTCGAAGCGCCCGCCGGTGCGCACCTGCGACTCCGGCACGATGGCCGGCACCAGCACGAGGGCGACGGCGCCCAGCCCGGCCGAGGCCCAGAACAGGGTGTGCCAGTCGAAGTTGTCCGCGATCAGCGCGGCGGTCGGCAGCCCGAGGGCGCCGCCGACGCCGAGGGAGGCGCTCATCAACGCCGTGGCGGAACCGAGCCGTTCGGCGGGCAGCTCGTCCCGCATGATGCTGATGCCGAGGGGGATCACGCCGGACGCGAGGCCCTGCAGTGCCCGTCCGACGATCATCGGGGCGAGCGTGTCGCTGAGCGCGGCGGTCACCGAGCCGGCCACCAGCATGACGAGGCTGATCAGGAGCATCCGGCGCTTGCCGTACATGTCGCCGAGCCGGCCCGTCACCGGGGTGGCGACGGCCGCGGCGAGCAGCGTGGCGGTGACGGCCCAGGCGGTGTCCGACGCGGGGGCGTTCAGCAGCCGGGGGAGCTCCGGGACGATCGGGATGACCAGGGTCTGCATCAGCGAGACCACGATCCCGCCGAAGGCCAGGACCGCGACGACGCCGTTGGCCCGTGGCGCCGCGGGCTTCCCGTCGTCGGCGGGTCGGGGAAGGGCGTGGGACATGGCCGGGCCTCCGTTAGGGGCGTCAGTCAGGGACAGCGCGACCCGTCAAAACTAAGTCCATTGATTGACTTAAGCAACCGGAATCGGGTGAGGGTGCGGTGAGCGAAGGGCGACCGTGCGGACAGGGGGGAGGAAGGACGCGCGGACCCCGGGAGGAGGAGACACGGAGCAGGGGAGGGGCAGACGCGGAGCAAGGGCAGGAGAAGGCACGGATCAGGGGGAGGACAGGCATACTCGCGCCGCCCGCGCGGCACACTGGCCCCATGTCCTCCCGCCGCAGAAACTGCCCCGAGTGCCGCCGCGAGATCGCCGTCGTCGCGGGGCGGTACGCGCGCCACGACCCGCCGGGCGCCCGGGAGCACGGCGAACTCACCTCGTGCCCTGGCTCCCGTCGTCAGGCCCTGCCCGGCGCGGAGCAGCCGTCCCTGGACGGCTACGCGGTGCCCGAATTCCCCGGCCAACTACCCCTGTTCTAGGGAACTCCGCCTCGGAGACGTCAGTTCCCCGCCACCGACTTCACCGCCACGGACACCGGCACCGGTCCGCTGATCAGCTCCAGGGTGAGTCCGGCCGTCGCGGCGGTGTCCACCAACTCCGCCAGTACGGCGGCCACGTCGTCACGCGGAATCGGCCCGCGGCCCGTGCGCGCCTCCAGGCGGACGAGACCGGTGCCGGGGTCGTCGGTGAGCTGACCGGGCCTCAGGATCGTCCAGTCCAGGGCGTTCAGTCCGCGCACGTACGCGTCCGCCTCGCCCTTGGCGCGGAGGTACACGTCGAAGATCTCGTCACCCTCGTGCCGCGGGTCGGCGCCCATGGACGACACGACCACGAGGCGCCGTACGCCCGCCTTCACCGCCGCGTCCGCGAAGAGGATCGCCGCGGCCTTGTCCACCGTGTCCTTGCGGGCCACCCCGCTGCCCGGGCCCGCGCCCGCCGCGAAGACCGCCGCGTCGGCACCCCGCAGCCGCTCCGCGACCTCGTCCACGGAGGCCGACTCCAGGTCGAGCACGACCGGTTCGGCACCGGCCTCCCGCAGATCGTCGGCCTGTTCGGCCTTACGGATGATCCCCGCTACCTCGTCCCCGCGCGCGGCGAGCAGGCGCTCCAGCCGCAACGCGATCTGACCATGACCACCAGCGATGACAATGCGCATGCCTTCGACCGTACGCCCGGACGCCCCCATCCGCCGCACGACTTCAGCCACGCCCCCCGACCCATGCCCCCACCGACCCACGCCTCCACCGGCCCACGCCCCACGACCGGCCCCAAGACCGGCCCCCGGCTCTACGACACCTCACGCTGCCCCTACGACACCTCACCCTGCCCCTACGACACCTCCCCCCGCCCCTGCCGCGGCAGCCCCAGTTCCGCCGAAGCCGCCGAATCGCAGTACTCCCGGACCGCGCTGGTCCGCGCCACCACACGCCCCCGGTGCACCACCACCCGGCTGTACGCCAGCGAGAGCGCCCCCGCCAGCCGGTCCCCGCGCACCGCGAGCAGTTCGGCGGGGAAGCCCGCCTCCACGCGCACCTCGGGCAGCCCCAGCACCGCCCGCGCCGACCCGCTCACCGCGTCGTACGCCTCCTCGGGCGCCAGCCCGTAGCGGGAGGCCAGCAGGAACGCCGCCTCCAGCGGGTCGCCGCGCCCCACGGGGTTCGAAACGTCCCGCAGCGCCCCGCTCCCGGCGGCCACCCGCACCCCGGCCGCGCGCAGCAGCCGCACCGGAGCCGCTCCCCGCCGGTCCACGCCGCCGCAGCCGCCCTGCGGCAGACACACCACCGCCACCCCGGCCGCCGCGAGCTGGTCGGCGGTCCGCGAGGCCACCTCGGTGGGCAGCCGCCCGAGGTCGCCGCACGGACTCAGGGTCACGCCGGGACGCAACCCGCCCGCCATCGCGGCGAGCCGGGCCAGCCGCGCCGGATCCTCGGCGTCCGTGTGCAGGTCGACGGGACAGCCGTGCTCGGAGGCCACCTCCAGGACCGCTTCCACGTACCCCGTCGGATCCGGATCGAGGTCGGGCCGGCCGCCCACCACCGAGGCGCCCATCTTCACCGCGTCCCGCAGCACCGCGAGCCCGTCCGCCCCGGCCACCCCGGTCAGCACCCGGGGCATCGCCACCGTCGTCAGCTCGGCCAGCCCCCGCAGAGCGCGCCGCGCCTGCAACACGGCCTCCAGCGCGCCCAGTCCCTGGACGTCCCCCACGCGCACGTGGGCCCGCAGCGCGGTCGCCCCGTGCCCGAGCTGGAGCAGCGCGGCCTCGGTCGCCCGGCGCTGCACGTCCTGCGGCTCGTACGGGACAGGTCCCTCGGAGTCGGCCGACAGGGCCGTGTCCGCGTGGGCGTGCGGTTCGGCAGGGGCCGGCAGGAGCAGATAGCCGCCGAGGTCCACCCGCGCCCCGCACGCGCGCGTGCCGCCCGCCGCCAGGCTGCCGGCCGTCCCGACCGCCTCGATGTGCCCGCCGCCCAGCCGTACGTCCACGGTCCGGCCGTCGGTGAGCCGCGCCCCGCACAGCAGCAGCGGCGACGGGTCGGCCGGACCCGGCGAGGACGACGGGGGCGGTGGCGGCTGCGGGCGGCTGTCGGGCATCGCGCTCCAGGGGCTCGGGCTTGCGCACGGGAGGACGCATGATCACGCAGAGTGAGTCGAGCCTAGGACGGCCTCCCGCCCATGGCGGGGAGGAGCGCAATAGTCGTACCGGTGTGGCCCGCTGTGCGGAAGGGAAGCCGGAGGGAAGCGGGAAGGGAACCCGGAGGGCAGGCGCTTCCGAGCCGTCGGCAGGACGGTCCGCGCGCCCGCGGCGGGTACCCCGAAACGGATTTGGGTGAACGGCTGCAGACCGTGTAATGTCTTCATCGCTCGCCCCAATAGCTCAGTCGGCAGAGCGTCTCCATGGTAAGGAGAAGGTCAACGGTTCGATTCCGTTTTGGGGCTCTGGTGTGTGAGGTTCCCGCCGCGAGGCGGGGTCCGATCGCATCACAGCGGTGTAGCTCAGTCGGTAGAGCAAGCGGCTCATAATCGCTGTGTCACCGGTTCAAGTCCGGTCACCGCTACTGACAGTAGCCGATTGCGGGGTCGGTCCTTCGATCGGCTACTCTTCTATGCGTTAAACCATCCCATCCGTTCGTCAAGGAGCACTCACGTGGCTGCCACCGACGTCCGCCCGAAGATCACGCTGGCCTGCGTGGAGTGCAAGGAGCGGAACTACATCACCAAGAAGAACCGGCGTAACAACCCGGACCGTCTTGAGATGAAGAAGCACTGCCCGCGTTGCAACGCGCACACCGCGCACCGCGAGACGCGATAAAACAGGCTCGTACACGAGGCCGCTCCCGAGTGATCGGGGGCGGCCTCGCGTCGTTGAATGACCCGTACCGGTCAGTAGAGCAACCAGGAGGTGCCGAGCCATGGCGCTCGACCAGTCCTTCGTGGGGCGGACGTACCCGCCCACCGCGCCCTACGAGGTGGGCCGGGAGAAGATCCGTGAGTTCGCCGAGGCGGTCGGGGACGCCAACCCGGCGTACACGGACGCGGAGGCGGCCAAGGCACTCGGCCACCCCGACGTGATCGCGCCGCCGACCTTCGTCTTCTCGATCACCTTCAAGGCCGCCGGCCAGGTCGTCCAGGACCCCCAGCTCGGCCTGGACTACAGCCGGGTGGTGCACGGCGACCAGAAGTTCGCCTACCGTCGCCCGGTCCGCGCCGGCGACCGGCTCACGGTCACCTCGACCATCGAGGCCGTCAAGTCCCTCGCGGGCAACGACATCCTGGACATCCGCGGTGAGGTCCACGACGAGGCCGGCGAGCACGTCGTGACCGCCTGGACCAAGCTTGTGGCCCGCGCGGCCGAGGAGGCGTGAGCGATCCCATGACGGCGAAGATCTCCTACTCCGACGTCGAGGTCGGCACCGAACTGCCCGCGCAGACCTTCCCCGTGACCCGCGCGAACCTCGTTCAGTACGCGGGCGCCTCCGGCGACTTCAACCCGATCCACTGGAACGAGAAGTTCGCCAAGGAGGTCGGCCTGCCGGATGTCATCGCGCACGGCATGTTCACCATGGCCGAGGCGATCCGCGTGGTCACCGACTGGGCGGGCGACCCGGGGGCGGTCGTCGAGTACGGCGTCCGCTTCACCAAGCCGGTCGTCGTCCCGAACGACGACGAGGGCGCCCTGATCGAGGTCGCGGGCAAGATCGCGGCCAAGCTCGACGACAACACCGTCCGTGTGGACCTGACGGCGACCAGCGCCGGGCAGAAGGTGCTGGGCATGTCGCGAGCGGTCGTGCGGCTGGCCTGAGCGGCGAGACGATGTAAGGGGCGCTCTCTGGGCGAGGCGCCCCTTACGCATATGGCGAGGCGCCCCTTACGCATATGGAGTCCTCGGCGCCCGCTTGACGTGGTTAGTGATTGAGTACTAACTTACTTGTATGGCCAGGATGAGTGCAGAGGAGAGGCGCGAGAGCGTCATCCGTGCGGCGACGGCCGAGTTCGCCCGCGGCGGCTATCACGGCACGTCGACCGAGGCGATCGCCCGCCGGGTCGGCGTCTCGCAGCCGTATCTCTTCCGGCTCTTCCCCGGTAAGAAGGCGATCTTCCTGGCGGCGGCCCAGCGGTGCGTCGAGGACACCATCCGGATGTTCGCGGAGGCCGCCGAGGGACTGGAGGGCGAAGAGGCCCTCCACGCCATGGGTGGTGCGTACATCACGACCATCTCCGAACAGCCCGAGCGGCTGATGATGCAGATGCAGATGTACCTCGCCGTGGCGGCCGCCGAGGAGGAGGGCGACCACGAGTTCGGCGAGGCCGTGCGCGCGGGCTGGATGCGGCTGTGGGACACCGTCCATCTGCCGCTGGGGGCCGACGTCAACGGCACGACGACTTTCATGGCCCAGGGCATGCTCATCAACTGCCTGGTGGCCATGGGTTTCCCGGCCGATCACCGGGTTTGGGCGGGGCTGACCCCGCCGGCGGCCGAGGGCTGACAGGGAAGCGTGAGAAGGCCGGCCGTTTTCATGGTCTCGAAAGTTAGTAATCAATAACTAATCGATCAAGTGATCACCCCTTGGGGGAGCGATGTCACAGCAGACCGCACGCCGCGGGGGAGCCGCCTGGGCCCTCGTCATCACCAGCGTCGCCGGATTCATGGCGGCCCTCGACAACCTCGTCGTCACCACCGCCCTGCCCTCCATCCGCGAGGACCTCGGCGGCGCCCTGCACGATCTGGAATGGACCGTGAGCGCCTACACGCTCACCTTCGCCGTCCTGCTGATGTTCGGCGCGGCCCTCGGCGACCGCTTCGGCCGCCGCCGGCTCTTCATAGTGGGACTCGCCGTCTTCACCGGGGCCTCCGCCGCGGCGGCCATGGCACCCGGCATCGACTCCCTCATCGCCGCCCGCGCGGTCCAGGGCGCCGGAGCGGCCGTCATGATGCCGCTCACGCTCACGCTGTTGACCGCTGCCGTACCCGAGGCCAAGCGGGGCATGGCGTACGGCATCTGGGGCGCTGTCAACGGACTGGCCGTCGCCTCCGGCCCGCTGGTCGGAGGCACCCTCACCGAACACATCTCCTGGCAGTGGATCTTCTGGCTGAACGTCCCGCTGGGCCTGGCCCTGCTGCCGCTCGCCCGGCTGCGCCTCGCCGAGTCGCACGGCACCGGCTCCCCGCTCGACGTCCCCGGCACCCTGCTCGCCAGCGGCGGTCTCTTCGGGATCGTCTACGGCCTGGTCCGCGGCCCCGTCGACGGCTGGACCGGCTCGCTGGTCCTGACGGGCCTGTTCGCGGGCACCGCACTGCTCGCGGGCTTCGTCCTCTACAGCACCCGCGCCAAGAACCCCATGCTCCCGATGCGGCTCTTCCGCTCCCGGGCGTTCTCCGGCATCAACGCGGCGAGCCTGCTGATGTTCCTCGGCATGTTCGGCTCGATCTTCCTGCTCAGCCAGTACATGCAGGGCGTCCTCGGCTACTCGCCCACCGAGGCGGGCCTCAGGATGCTGCCCTGGACCGGTATGCCGATGCTGGTCGCCCCGATCGCCGGCCTCCTCGCGGACCGCATCGGCGGCCGCCCGGTCGTCGCCGCCGGCCTGTTCCTGCAGGCCCTGGGCCTCGGCTACATGTCGGTCGTGGCCACGGCGGACGCCTCCTACACCGCGCAGCTGCCCGCCCTGATCGTCAGCGGCATCGGCATGGCCCTGTACTTCGCCCCCGCCGCGCACCTGGTGATGTCCAGCGTCCGGCCCCAGGAGCAGGGCATCGCCTCCGGCGCGAACAACGCCCTGCGCGAGGTGGGCGGAGCGCTCGGCATCGCCGTCATGGCGTCGATCTTCGCGGCCCAGGGCGGCTACGAATCCGGCCAGGCCTTCGTCGACGGCATGAGGCCGGCCCTGGTCACAGGCTCGGCGGTGGTCGGCCTCGCGGGCATCGCGGCCCTGCTGATCCCGACCCGGCGGCACACCGAGCGACAGGCGGCCCCGGCCGAACCGGCGCCCGTCCTGGAAACCGTTTCCCATTGACGCCGAAAAGACCGACGACCCGACACCGAGAGCCTGACGACCCGAAGGAGGAACAGCCATGCCCACCCTTCCCTGGACCGTCCCGAACACCCCGCCCCGCGACACCGAGGTGCACGTCTTCGCCTCCCGGTTCGAAACCCGCACCCTGTGGGGAGCGCTCAAGTTCTTCGCCGGAACCCCCGCCGTCTGGCGGCAGGTGCGCAGCAGCCCGGGCGCCTACGGGGCCAGCCTGATGGCGAAGCCCCTCAAGCGGACCTTCTGGACGCTGTCCGCCTGGGAGTCGAAGGCCGCGCTCGACGACTTCGTCCGCTCGGGCGCCCACCGGCCGGCTGCCCGGGCTCTCGCCCCGCAGATGAGGGACGCGGCGTTCACCACCTGGCAGGCGAGGAGCGAGGACCTCCCGCTCTCCTGGTCCGAGGCGCTGCGGCGCCTGCCCTGACAGCCACGCGCGCGTGCGGCCCCACTTCCTGCCGAAGGGGCCGCACGTACGCGTGCCCGAGGCTGACAGTGCCGTCTCGTACTCTTGAGCCCGTGCAGGAACTCCACGACGCCCCCCTCGCCCCGCTGACCACCTTCCGGCTGGGCGGTCCCGCGACCCGGCTGATCACCGCGACGACGGACGACGAGGTGATCGCCGTCGTCCGCGAAGCCGACGAGGCGGGCACCCCGCTGCTGCTCATCGGCGGCGGCTCGAACCTGGTCATCGGCGACAAGGGCTTCGAGGGCACCGCCCTCGTCATCGCCACCCAGGGCTTCTCCCTCGACGGCACCCGGCTTGAGCTGGCCGCCGGCGAGGTGTGGACCGACGCCGTCGCCCGCACGGTCGAGGCGGGCCTCGCCGGCATCGAGTGCCTGGCCGGCATCCCCGGCTCGGCTGGCGCGACCCCCATCCAGAACGTCGGGGCGTACGGCCAGGAGGTCTCCTCGACGATCACCGAGGTCGTCGCGTACGACCGCCGGACCGGCGAGACGGTCACCCTGGCCAACGAGGACTGCGCCTTCTCCTACCGCCACAGCCGCTTCAAGTCCGACCCGGAGCGATTCGTGGTGCTGCGCGTGCGCTTCTCCCTGGAGGACGCGGGCGGTCTCTCCGCCCCCCTCAGGTACGCCGAGACGGCCCGCGCCCTCGGAGTCGAGGCCGGCGACCGCGTCCCGCTCGCATCGGCTCGCGAGACGGTGCTCAAGCTCCGCGCCGGCAAGGGCATGGTCCTGGACGCCGAGGACCACGACACCTGGTCGGCCGGCTCCTTCTTCACCAACCCGATCCTCACGGACACCGACTTCGCGACGTTCCGCGCGCGCGTGAAGCAGCGCCTGGGCGAAGACGCCGAACCCCCCGCCTACCCGGCGGGAGAGGGCCACACCAAGACCTCCGCCGCCTGGCTGATCGACAAGGCGGGCTTCACCAAGGGCTACGGCGACGGCCCCGCCCGCATCTCCACGAAGCACACCCTGGCCCTCACCAACCGGGGAAGCGCGACCACGGAGGACCTCCTCACCCTGGCCCGTGAGGTCGTGGCCGGGGTCCACGGGGCCTTCGGCATCACGCTGGTCAACGAGCCGGTGACGGTAGGGGTCAGCCTCCTCTAGGAGGTCGGCCTCCGGGAGGAGAGGCCGGGCGCTAGGACAGCAGCCAGCCGTCCACCCCCGCCAGCAGCTTCTCCTTCACATCCTCTGGTGCCGCCGACCCCCGGACCGACTGCCGGGCGACCTCCGCCAGCTCCGCGTCCGTGAACCCGTGATGCTGCCGCGCGATCTCGTACTGCGCCGCCAGCCGGGACCCGAACAGCAGGGGGTCGTCCGCGCCCAGAGCCATCGGGACACCCGCCTCGAACAAGGTCCGCAGAGGCACGTCCTCCGGCTTCTCGTAGACACCGAGCGCCACGTTCGACGCCGGGCACACCTCACACGTCACACCCCGGTCGGCCAGACGCTTCAGCAGCCGTGGGTCCTCCGCCGCCCGGACCCCGTGCCCGATCCGGTTCGCGCCCAGGTCGTCCAGGCAGTCCCGCACCGACGACGGGCCCGTCAGCTCGCCCCCGTGCGGCGCCGACAGCAGCCCGGCCTCCCGCGCGATGCCGAACGCCCGGTCGAAGTCCCGAGCCATCCCCCGGCGTTCGTCGTTGGAGAGCCCGAAGCCGACCACGCCCCGGTCCGCGTACCGCACCGCCAGCCGGGCCAGCGTGCGCGCGTCCAGCGGGTGCTTCATCCGGTTCGCCGCGACCAGGACCCGCATACCGAGCCCCGTCTCACGCGACGTCGTCTCCACCGCGTCGAGGATGACCTCCAGCGCTGGGATCAGACCCCCCAGCCGCGGTGCGTACGACGTGGGGTCGACCTGGATCTCCAGCCACCCCGAGCCGTCCCGCAGATCCTCCTCCGCGGCCTCCCGCACCAGCCGCTGGATGTCCTCCGGCTCCCGAAGGCACGAGCGCGCCGCGTCGTACAGCCGCTGAAAGCGGAACCAGCCCCGCTCGTCCGTCGCCCGCAGTCTCGGCGGCTCCCCGCTGACCAGCGCCTCGCTCAGCGCGTCGGGCAGCCGCACCCCGTACTTGTCGGCCAGTTCCAGCACGGTCGAGGGTCGCATCGACCCGGTGAAGTGCAGGTGCAGATGGGCTTTCGGCAGTTCAGAGACATCACGTACACGCTCCATCCCAGGATCCTGCCGTATGCCTCAGCCGTCCCGACAGCGTTTTCCCCGAACGTGGTCTTGCTCGCACGCGCACACGAGAACACGCGCACACGAGAAAGCGGGCCGCTCCCCGCCAGGGGAACGGCCCGTTACCAACCTACTCACGTGAGTAGGTTGGGATCAGTCCCTGGCCTCCGCCAGCAGCTTCTGCACCCTGCTCACGCCCTCGACGAGATCCTCGTCACCCAGCGCGTACGACAGCCGCAGATAGCCGGGCGTGCCGAACGCCTCACCCGGCACCACCGCGACCTCGGACTCCTCCAGGATCAGCGCGGCCAGCTCGACGGTGTCCTTGGGCCGGCGCCCCCGGATCTCCTTGCCGACCAGGCCCTTCACCGACGGGTACGCATAGAACGCGCCCTCCGGCTCCGGGCACACCACGCCGTCGATCTCGTTCAGCATCCGCACGATGGTCTTGCGGCGCCGGTCGAACGCCTCACGCATCTTCGCCACGGCATCCAGGTCACCGGAGACTGCGGCCAGCGCGGCCACCTGCGCGACGTTGGACACGTTCGACGTGGCGTGGGACTGGAGGTTCGTCGCGGCCTTGACCACGTCCTTCGGGCCGATGATCCACCCGACCCGCCAGCCGGTCATCGCGTACGTCTTCGCGACACCGTTGACCACGACGCACTTGTCGCGCAGCTCGGGCACCACGGCCGGCAGCGACACGGCGGAGGCGTCGCCGTAGACCAGGTGCTCGTAGATCTCGTCGGTCAGCACCCACAGGCCGTGCTCGGCGGCCCAGCGGCCGATCGCCTCGGTCTCGGTCTCGCTGTACACCGCGCCCGTCGGGTTGGAGGGCGACACGAAGAGGACCACCTTGGTCTTCTCCGTACGGGCCGCCTCCAGCTGCTCCACGGACACCCGGTAGCCGGTCGTCTCGTCGGCGACGACCTCCACCGGGACACCCCCGGCCAGCCGGATCGACTCCGGGTACGTCGTCCAGTACGGCGCGGGCACGATGACCTCGTCGCCCGGGTCCAGGATCGCGGCGAAGGCCTCGTAGATGGCCTGCTTGCCGCCGTTGGTGACGAGGATCTGCGACGCGTCGACCTCGTAGCCCGAGTCGCGCAGCGTCTTCGCGGCGATCGCGGCCTTCAGCTCGGGCAGACCGCCGGCCGGCGTGTAGCGGTGGTACTTCGGGTTCTTGCAGGCCTCGATCGCGGCCTCGACGATGTAGTCCGGGGTCGGGAAGTCGGGCTCACCGGCGCCGAAGCCGATCACCGGCCGCCCGGCTGCCTTGAGGGCCTTGGCCTTGGCGTCCACGGCGAGGGTGGCGGACTCGGAGATCGCGCCGACTCGGGCGGAGACCCGGCGCTCGGTGGGAGGGGTTGCAGGGCTCATGGGCCCCATCGTTTCAGACCGGAAACGCTCGCGGCACGGGGGTTTCACAGACTGAACAACGTCGGGCAAACCCCCGGACAACAGTACGGATCGGCCGCCCGGCCTGGGCGATCTTCAGCCTGATACCCACCGCCCCGCCCCCTGTTCCCGGGGTGATCTCATGCCAACGGGGCCTCCCGCGGGCCCTTTCTGTTCGACGACCGGCCGCAGACCACGTACACTCTCACCTCGTTGGCCTTCAGCAGGCCGCGCCCGTTCGGTGCACACCACGCATCCGGATGGATGCGGTACGTTGGGGGACACACAAAGGGTCGTAGCTCAATTGGTAGAGCACTGGTCTCCAAAACCAGCGGTTGGGGGTTCAAGTCCCTCCGGCCCTGCTACACACACCTTCGCCAGGATGTGTGCGCATGTACGTACAGCAATGCACCGCCGTGCGGCTCAGACCGGGCGCGGCACGGCCACGACCCGGAATCAGGTGAGGACGAGTGACGGACGCCGTGGGCTCCATCGACATGCCTGATGCCCAGGATGAGGCGCCGGAGTCCAAGAAGGCCCGCAAGGGCGGCAAGCGCGGCAAGAAGGGCCCGCTGAAGCGCCTGGCCCTCTTCTACCGCCAGATCGTCGCGGAGCTGCGCAAGGTCGTCTGGCCGACGCGCAACCAGCTGACGACGTATACGACCGTGGTGATCATCTTTGTCGTCATCATGATCGGCCTGGTCACCGTGATTGACTATGGACTCAGCAACGCCGCCAAGTACGTGTTCGGCTGAGCAGCCCGCGAAGAGCGCCGAGGTACCCGGCGCTCCTTTCGCATGTTCCACCCCTATGTATCCAGGAAGAAGCAGCCACCGTGTCTGACCCGAACGTGAACGACGCCATCGAGCCTGTCGAGTCCGTCGAGGACGAGCTCGACACCGTCGAGGGCGCGGACAGCGAGGACACCGAGACCTCCGCCGAGGTCGAGGCTGCCGACGCCGTCGCGGACGACGACGCCGAAGCGGAGACCGAGGACGCCGAAGAGGCCGCGGAAGAACTCGAGGAAGAGCCCGAGGACGACCGCGACCCGATCGAGAAGCTCCGCGAGGAACTGCGGGTCCTGCCCGGCGAGTGGTACGTGATCCACACCTACGCCGGCTACGAGAACCGCGTGAAGACCAACCTCGAGCAGCGCGCCGTCTCGCTCAACGTCGAGGACTACATCTTCCAGGCCGAGGTGCCGCAGGAAGAGGTCGTCCAGATCAAGAACGGCGACCGCAAGACGATCAAGCAGAACAAGCTCCCCGGCTACGTCCTCGTCCGCATGGACCTGACGAACGAGTCATGGGGCGTCGTCCGCAACACCCCCGGCGTCACCGGCTTCGTGGGCAACGCCTACGACCCGTACCCGCTGACCCTGGACGAGATCGTCAAGATGCTCGCCCCGGAGGCCGAGGAGAAGGCCGCCCGCGAGGCCGCCGAGGCCGAGGGCAAGCCGGCTCCGTCCCGCAAGGTCGAGGTCCAGGTGCTGGACTTCGAGGTCGGCGACTCGGTCACCGTCACCGACGGCCCGTTCGCCACGCTGCAGGCGACCATCAACGAGATCAACCCGGACTCGAAGAAGGTCAAGGGCCTCGTCGAGATCTTCGGCCGCGAGACGCCGGTCGAGCTCTCCTTCGACCAGATCCAGAAGAACTAGCAGACACCAGCTTCCGAGCAGGTCAGACGGGCTCCTGGAGCCTGCCTGACCTGCTCGGTTTTTGGCCGCACATGGATACCCGTTATCGTTGTGCGGTATGCCTCCAGCCGGATGATCCGGTTCGGAGGCTGGAAAACTCTCACTAGGACCCGGAGAGAGCAATGCCTCCCAAGAAGAAGAAGGTCACGGGGCTCATCAAGCTCCAGATCCAGGCCGGTGCCGCCAACCCGGCTCCGCCGGTCGGCCCCGCGCTGGGCCAGCACGGCGTCAACATCATGGAGTTCTGCAAGGCCTACAACGCCGCGACCGAGTCGCAGCGTGGCTGGGTCATCCCGGTGGAGATCACGGTCTACGAGGACCGTTCCTTCACCTTCATCACCAAGACCCCGCCGGCCGCCAAGATGATCCTGAAGGCCGCGGGCATCGAGAAGGGCTCGGGCGAGCCGCACAAGACCAAGGTCGCGAAGATCACGCGTGACCAGGTCCGTGAGATCGCCACGACCAAGATGCCCGACCTCAACGCCAACGACCTGGACGCCGCCGCGAAGATCATCGCCGGCACCGCCCGTTCCATGGGCGTCACGGTCGAGGACTGAGTCCCAACTCCATCAGCAGAAGTGGCAGGGCCGGCTCGGCCCGGACCACGACTCCTAAGAATCCACAGGAGCAGTAGTGAGCAAGCGCAGCAAGTCCCTTCGCGCTGCGGACGCCAAGATCGACCGGGAGAAGCTCTACGCCCCGCTCGAGGCCGTCCGTCTCGCCAAGGAGACCTCCACGACCAAGTTCGACGGCACCGTCGAGGTCGCCTTCCGTCTGGGTGTCGACCCGCGCAAGGCCGACCAGATGGTCCGTGGCACCGTGAACCTCCCGCACGGCACCGGTAAGACCGCCCGGGTCCTGGTCTTCGCGACCGGTGACCGTGCCGAGGCCGCTCGTGCCGCGGGCGCCGACATCGTCGGCGCCGACGAGCTGATCGACGAAGTGTCGAAGGGCCGTCTGGACTTCGACGCCGTCGTCGCCACCCCGGACCTCATGGGCAAGGTCGGCCGCCTCGGCCGTGTGCTCGGTCCGCGTGGTCTGATGCCGAACCCGAAGACCGGCACCGTCACCCCCGATGTCACCAAGGCTGTCAACGACATCAAGGGCGGCAAGATCGAGTTCCGCGTCGACAAGCACTCGAACCTGCACTTCATCATCGGCAAGACGTCGTTCGACGACACCAAGCTGGTGGAGAACTACGGCGCGGCGCTGGAGGAGATCCTCCGTCTGAAGCCGTCCGCCGCCAAGGGTCGCTACATCAAGAAGGCCGCCATCAGCACCACGATGGGCCCCGGCATTCCGGTCGACTCCAACCGCACCCGCAACCTCCTCGTCGAGGAGGACCCGGCCGCGGTCTGAGCCTGACGGCTCGCCCAACCGGTCACGGGCCCCGCACCTCTCACAGGTGCGGGGCCCGTTCCCTTTTCCGGTACGTACGCCGGTGGCCTGGGTTAACGTGCGGGAACCGGATGCGAACGGGGGGACGTATGCAGGGCAGGACCGTGCGCCGCGTGGGCCAGGTGCTCGCGCTGGCGACCGCACTGACGGGGGTGGCCGCCTGCACCTTCTCGGACTCCTCCGACCGCTCGGGCGAGGACGACCGTGCCGCGCGCGGCACCTCCCTGGCGGCCCTGCGCTCCGCCGAACGGGCCACCGCACGGGCCGAGTCCGCCCGGGTCGAGTCCACGACGACCATGGGCTCGCTGATGTCCATGACCGCCGACGGCACCCTCGGCTGGAGCGACGGCATCACCGGCACCCTCACCATCACCTACACCGGCGGCACGATCGCCGACACCATGCGCAGGCTCGGCACCACCTCGATGGAGGCCCGCTATCTGCCCGACGCCTACTACGCGCGCATGGGTGACAAGTTCGCCGAGCAGACCGACGGCAGACACTGGATCCGGTACGCGTACGACGACCTCGAAGCCCTCACCGGCGGCTCCGGGGCCCACCTCGGCGACCAGATGCGCACCACCACGCCCAATCAGTCCGTGAAACTCCTGCTGGCCTCCGGGGACGTCCGGAAGATGGGCGAGGAGACCGTGCGCGGCCGGACCGCCACGCATTACTCCGGCACCGTGGCCACGGCGGACGTCACCGACGACGGCCTGAAGGAGCAGCTCACCGAGGCCGGCGTCACCACCGAGACCGTCGACATCTGGGTCGACGAGCGGAACCTGCTGGTCAAGAAGGTGGAGAAGGCGCGGATGACGACCGGCCGGATGACCCAGACCGCGCACTACCGCGACTACGGCGTGCGGGTCCGGGCGGAGCGTCCCCCGCTCTCCGACACCGGGGACTTCGCGGACCTGATGCGGAAGAAGGCCGGTACAACCGGTACGCCCTGAGGCTGCCGGGAATTCGGATAGGTCACTTGTGCCCCTCTGGGATAGGCTCACCGCCTTGCTGTGAAGCAATCATGTATTCCTTGGGGGGAATCAATGAGGACATCCATACCCGTCGCCGGGCTGGGCGCGCTGTTGCTCGCCGCCGGCGCGGTCGGCTGCGGATCCGAGCAGTCGCCGGAGATGACGCCCGCGGCCGCCGTCGCCAAGGCGGCGAAGAACACGGAGGACATCACGTCCCTCCGGTACCGCCTGAGCGGCACGTCCCCGGGCGAGGGCCGGGTCAAGGGCGAGGCGTCGATGCGCCTGAAGCCCACGGTCGCCATGAGCATGAAGATGACGGCGCCCGACAAGGGAACCGCCGAGGCCATCGAGATCCGCCTCGTCGACAAGGCCATGTACCTCGGTGGGGGAGCCGAGATGGCCAAGGAGATGGACGGCAAGCGCTGGATGAAGTTCGACCTGTCCGGGTCCGAGGCCGGCAAGGAACTGGACCAGGCGGCCAGCAGCACGAGCCAGGCCGAGCAGAACCCGGCGGACCAGTCCGCCTTCCTCACGGGCGCCAAGGACGTGAAGAAGGTCGGCTCCGAGAAGGTCGACGGTGTCGAGACGACCCACTACTCGGGCACGGTCACCCTCGCCGACCTGCGCGCCTCCGCCAAGGACGCCAAGTCGGACACCCGTAAGCAGCGCGAGAAGAGCATCAAGCAGTTCGAGAAGCTCGGCGTCGACAAGCTCACGATGGACATGTGGATCGACGGCGACGACCACACCAAGCAGTTCCGCATGAAGGGCGATGCCGCCAAGGGCCCGCTCGACATGACCATCACCTTCCTCGACTACAACAAGCCGGTGGACGTCAAGGCGCCGCCCGCCAAGGAGGTCGCGGACCTCGCCGGCATGTTCAAGGAGCTCGACGCGAGCTGATCCGGCGTACGGGCGGATTTGCTTGACGGCGATCCGTTCCCGTACCCTCCTGTAGAAGCCAAAGACCGCTGGTCGTTACCGCGTGCTCGGAAGAGGGCGCGGTGGCCGAAGGATCCGCTGAACGGCGGACGACCCGCGCAGGTGACACTGGAAGAGCTCCTGGATTCCGCCGCCCCGTGCGGCCGGACGGCCGGTCGAGCTACGCCCCGTGCGCTTGCGCCGGGGCGTTTCGTTTTCCCCAGTCCTCCTTCGGGTCCGCGCGGTCCGAATCACCCGGAAGGAGGCCGAGGCTCATGGCGAGGCCTGACAAGGTCGATGCCGTCGAGGAGATGCGGGACAAGTTCCGCAACTCCAACGGTGCCGTCGTCACCGCGTACACCGGTCTCACCGTGGCGCAGCTGCAGCAGCTGCGTCGTTCACTCGGTGAGAACGCTAACTACCGTGTGGCGAAGAACACGCTGACCAAGATTGCGGCCAATGAGGCCGGGATCAACACGATCGACGACCTCTTCACGGGTTCGTCGGCCGTCGCCTTCGTGACCGGTGACCCGGTCGAGGCGGCGAAGGGTCTCCGTGACTTCGCCAAGGACAACCCCAACCTCGTCATCAAGGGCGGTGTCCTTGACGGCAAGGCGCTGTCCGCGGACGACATCAAGAAGCTTGCGGACCTCGAGTCCCGCGAGGTTCTGCTCTCCAAGCTGGCCGGTGCCATGAAGGGCAAGCAGTCCCAGGCTGCCTCTGTCTTCCAGGCGCTGCCGTCGAAGCTCGTCCGCACCGTGGACGCGCTCCGTGCCAAGCAGGGCGAGCAGGGCGGTGCCGAGTAACTCGGCTCGCATCCCGGCCCCCGCTGCCTGAACGCGGAGGCCGTCGCGGGCCAGACGTACGCCCGCCTCACATGTACATCCGGCACCTGCCGATTTAGTGGAAGGACCGCCATCATGGCGAAGCTCAGCCAGGACGACCTGCTCGCCCAGTTCGAAGAGATGACCCTCATCGAGCTCTCCGAGTTCGTGAAGGCCTTCGAGGAGAAGTTCGACGTCACCGCCGCCGCTGCCGCGCCGGTCGTCGTCGCCGGTGGTGCCGCTGGTGGCGCCGCCGCCGAGGCCGCCGAGGAGCAGGACGAGTTCGACGTCATCCTCACCGGTGCCGGCGACAAGAAGATCCAGGTCATCAAGGTCGTGCGCGAGCTGACCTCCCTGGGTCTGAAGGAGGCCAAGGACCTCGTGGACGGCGCCCCGAAGCCCGTTCTCGAGAAGGTCGCCAAGGACGCCGCCGAGAAGGCCGCCGAGTCCCTCAAGGGCGCCGGCGCCTCCGTCGAGGTCAAGTAAGACCTCTCGGATCCGTCAGGATCCACGACACGTCCCCCTGGACGTGTAACGCGTAAGCGCGGAAGAGCGATCATCCATCCGGGTGGTCGCTCTTCGGCGTTCCCGGGGTCCGGCCACGGTTGCCTTGCACCCTCAGTGACGGGGGGTATGGTGATCTTCGTCGTGTCTCCGGGCAGCCCCGGTTCGGGCAGGGGGGCCTTGACGAACCGCACGCAGCGCGCAATTCTCAGGACGCGTCGTCACAAGGATCCGTATCCGAGGCATGGATCGACGACGAAGAGGGCAGTATCAACGTGCGTTGAGGGCAGCGCCTTGTCGCAGGAGTGGAACAACGAGGGTCAACACGGGTGTGAAAACCCGGACTGGACATCAGTGTGCCAAGTGGCTACACTGACCCTTTGCGCTGCCTGTTAGCTGTCCCCTGCCCGTCACCAGGGGTCTGCCCTCACCCGAGCATCGACGACAAGAACTGTCTGACCTGGCCTTTCGGCCGGACCGACTCAGCTTGTCTCTGTGTACGGGAGAGGGGCCGGTACGCGCGTAGTGAGTCCGAGCCCTCGGAAGGACCCCCTCTTGGCCGCCTCGCGCAACGCCTCGACCGCGAATACGAACAACGGCGCCAGCACCGCCCCGCTGCGCATTTCCTTTGCAAAGATCAAGGAGCCTCTCGAGGTTCCGAACCTGCTCGCGCTGCAGACCGAGAGCTTCGACTGGCTGCTCGGCAACACCGCTTGGCAGAGTCGGGTCGAGGAGGCTCTGGACAACGGTCAGGACGTCCCCACCAAGTCCGGTCTCGAGGAGATCTTCGAGGAGATCTCCCCGATCGAGGACTTCAGCGGGTCGATGTCGCTGACCTTCCGTGACCACCGCTTCGAGCCGCCGAAGAACTCGATCGACGAGTGCAAGGAGCGCGACTTCACGTACGCGGCTCCGCTCTTCGTCACCGCCGAGTTCACGAACAACGAGACCGGCGAGATCAAGTCCCAGACCGTCTTCATGGGCGACTTCCCGCTCATGACGAACAAGGGCACCTTCGTCATCAACGGCACCGAGCGTGTCGTGGTGTCGCAGCTGGTCCGTTCGCCCGGTGTCTACTTCGACTCCTCCATCGACAAGACGTCCGACAAGGACATCTTCTCCGCCAAGATCATCCCGTCCCGGGGTGCCTGGCTGGAGATGGAGATCGACAAGCGCGACATGGTCGGTGTCCGCATCGACCGCAAGCGCAAGCAGTCCGTCACCGTCCTGCTCAAGGCTCTCGGTTGGACGACCGAGCAGATCCTCGAGGAGTTCGGCGAGTACGAGTCCATGCGCGCCACCCTGGAGAAGGACCACACCCAGGGCCAGGACGACGCGCTGCTCGACATCTACCGCAAGCTGCGTCCGGGCGAGCCCCCCACGCGTGAGGCCGCGCAGACGCTCCTTGAGAACCTGTACTTCAACCCCAAGCGCTACGACCTCGCGAAGGTCGGCCGCTACAAGGTCAACAAGAAGCTGGGCGCGGACGCTCCGCTCGACGCCGGCATCCTGACCGTCGAGGACGTCATCTCGACGATCAAGTACCTGGTGAAGCTGCACGCGGGCGAGACCGAGACGGTCGGCGACAGCGGTACCTCGATCGTCGTCGAGACCGACGACATCGACCACTTCGGCAACCGTCGTCTGCGCAGCGTCGGCGAGCTCATCCAGAACCAGGTCCGTACGGGTCTGGCGCGTATGGAGCGAGTCGTCCGCGAGCGGATGACGACCCAGGACGTCGAGGCGATCACGCCGCAGACCCTGATCAACATCCGGCCGGTCGTCGCCTCCATCAAGGAGTTCTTCGGCACCAGCCAGCTGTCCCAGTTCATGGACCAGAACAACCCGCTGTCGGGTCTGACGCACAAGCGGCGTCTCTCCGCGCTCGGCCCGGGTGGTCTGTCCCGTGAGCGGGCCGGCTTCGAGGTCCGTGACGTGCACCCCTCGCACTACGGCCGCATGTGCCCGATCGAGACGCCCGAAGGCCCGAACATCGGTCTGATCGGCTCGCTCGCCACCTACGGCCGGGTCAACGCGTTCGGTTTCGTCGAGACCCCGTACCGCAAGGTCTTCGAGGGCCAGGTCACCGACCAGGTGGACTACCTGACCGCCGACGAGGAGGACCGCTTCGTCATCGCGCAGGCCAACGCGCCGCTGACGGACGAGCTCCGCTTCGCCGAGGCCCGTGTGCTGGTTCGCCGTAAGGGCGGCGAGGTCGACTACGTCACCGGCGAAGACGTCGACTACATGGACGTCTCGCCGCGCCAGATGGTGTCGGTCGCCACCGCCATGATCCCCTTCCTCGAGCACGACGACGCCAACCGTGCCCTCATGGGCGCGAACATGATGCGTCAGGCCGTGCCGCTGATTAAGTCCGAGTCCCCGCTCGTCGGCACCGGCATGGAGTACCGCTCCGCGGCCGACGCCGGCGACGTGGTCAAGGCCGAGAAGCCCGGTGTGGTCCAGGAGGTCTCCGCGGACTACATCACCACCGCCAACGACGACGGCACGTACATCACGTACCGCCTGGCCAAGTTCGCCCGCTCCAACCAGGGCACCTCGGTCAACCAGAAGGTCATCGTCAACGAGGGCGACCGGATCATCGAGGGCCAGATCCTCGCCGACGGTCCGGCCACCCAGCACGGCGAGATGGCGCTGGGCAAGAACCTGCTCGTGGCGTTCATGCCGTGGGAGGGTCACAACTACGAGGACGCGATCATCCTGTCGCAGCGCCTCGTGCAGGACGACGTCCTCTCCTCGATCCACATCGAGGAGCACGAGGTCGACGCCCGTGACACCAAGCTCGGCCCCGAGGAGATCACCCGGGACATCCCGAACGTCTCCGAGGAGGTCCTCGCCGACCTCGACGAGCGCGGCATCATCCGCATCGGTGCCGAGGTCATCGCCGGTGACATCCTCGTCGGCAAGGTCACGCCCAAGGGTGAGACCGAGCTGACGCCCGAGGAGCGCCTGCTGCGCGCGATCTTCGGTGAGAAGGCCCGTGAGGTCCGTGACACCTCGCTGAAGGTGCCGCACGGCGAGACCGGCAAGGTCATCGGCGTCCGCGTCTTCGACCGCGAGGAGGGCGACGAGCTTCCCCCCGGTGTGAACCAGCTGGTGCGCGTCTACGTCGCGCAGAAGCGCAAGATCACCGACGGTGACAAGCTCGCCGGCCGTCACGGCAACAAGGGCGTCATCTCGAAGATCCTGCCGATCGAGGACATGCCGTTCCTGGAGGACGGCACCCCGGTCGACATCATCCTCAACCCGCTCGGTGTGCCGTCCCGAATGAACCCGGGACAGGTCCTGGAGATCCACCTCGGCTGGCTCGCCAGCCGCGGCTGGGACGTCTCCGGTCTCGCGGACGACTGGGCGCAGCGCCTCCAGGCCATCGAGGCCGACAAGGTCGAGCCCGGCACCAACGTCGCCACCCCCGTCTTCGACGGTGCGCGTGAGGACGAGCTGGCGGGTCTGCTGAACCACACGATCCCGAACCGCGACGGCGAGCGCATGGTGCTCCCGACCGGTAAGGCGCCGCTGTTCGACGGCCGCTCCGGCGAGCCGTTCCCGGAGCCGATCTCGGTCGGCTACATGTACATCCTGAAGCTGCACCACCTGGTCGACGACAAGCTGCACGCCCGTTCGACCGGTCCGTACTCGATGATCACCCAGCAGCCGCTGGGTGGTAAGGCCCAGTTCGGTGGCCAGCGCTTCGGTGAGATGGAGGTGTGGGCGCTGGAGGCTTACGGCGCCGCGTACGCCCTCCAGGAGCTGCTGACCATCAAGTCCGACGACGTCACCGGCCGCGTGAAGGTCTACGAGGCCATCGTCAAGGGCGAGAACATCCCCGAGCCCGGCATCCCCGAGTCCTTCAAGGTGCTCATCAAGGAGATGCAGTCCCTGTGCCTCAACGTGGAGGTGCTGTCCTCGGACGGCATGTCCATCGAGATGCGCGACACCGACGAGGACGTCTTCCGCGCTGCGGAGGAGCTTGGCATCGACCTGTCCCGGCGCGAGCCGAGCAGCGTCGAAGAGGTCTGACGGGAGTTCGGAGGCCTTCGTCATGAAGGCCTCCGGCCCCAGGACCCCCGTATCAGACCCCATGACTTACAACCCTGAGAGGGATTGACGCATAGTGCTCGACGTCAACTTCTTCGACGAGCTCCGGATCGGTCTGGCTACCGCTGACGACATCCGTCAGTGGAGCCACGGCGAGGTCAAGAAGCCCGAGACCATCAACTACCGCACCCTCAAGCCCGAAAAGGACGGACTCTTCTGCGAGAAGATCTTCGGTCCGACCCGGGACTGGGAGTGCTACTGCGGCAAGTACAAGCGCGTCCGCTTCAAGGGCATCATCTGTGAGCGCTGTGGCGTCGAGGTCACCCGCGCCAAGGTGCGTCGTGAGCGGATGGGCCACATCGAGCTGGCCGCGCCCGTCACGCACATCTGGTACTTCAAGGGCGTCCCGTCGCGTCTGGGCTACCTGCTCGACCTCGCCCCGAAGGACCTGGAGAAGGTCATCTACTTCGCGGCGTACATGATCACGTACGTCGACGAGGAGCGCCGTACGCGCGACCTGCCCTCGCTGGAGGCCCACGTCTCCGTCGAGCGCCAGCAGATCGAGCAGCGCCGCGACGCCGACCTGGAGGCCCGCGCCAAGAAGCTCGAGACCGACCTGGCCGAGCTGGAGGCCGAGGGCGCCAAGGCGGACGTGCGCCGCAAGGTGCGCGAGGGTGCCGAGCGCGAGATGAAGCAGCTGCGTGACCGTGCGCAGCGCGAGATCGACCGTCTCGACGAGGTGTGGAACCGCTTCAAGAACCTCAAGGTCCAGGACCTCGAGGGCGACGAGCTGCTCTACCGCGAGCTGCGTGACCGCTTCGGCACGTACTTCGACGGTTCGATGGGTGCCGCGGCGCTGCAGAAGCGCCTGGAGTCCTTCGACCTCGACGAGGAGGCCGAGAAGCTCCGCGAGATCATCCGTACCGGCAAGGGCCAGAAGAAGACCCGTGCGCTCAAGCGCCTGAAGGTCGTCTCCGCGTTCCTGCAGACCAGCAACAGCCCCAAGGGCATGGTGCTCGACTGCGTGCCGGTCATCCCGCCGGACCTCCGCCCGATGGTGCAGCTGGACGGTGGCCGCTTCGCGACCTCCGACCTGAACGACCTGTACCGCCGTGTGATCAACCGGAACAACCGACTGAAGCGCCTTCTCGACCTCGGTGCGCCCGAGATCATCGTGAACAACGAGAAGCGCATGCTCCAGGAGGCCGTCGACGCGCTGTTCGACAACGGCCGTCGTGGCCGGCCGGTCACCGGTCCCGGTAACCGCCCGCTGAAGTCCCTCAGCGACATGCTGAAGGGTAAGCAGGGCCGCTTCCGTCAGAACCTGCTCGGTAAGCGTGTGGACTACTCCGCGCGTTCCGTGATCGTCGTCGGTCCGCAGCTGAAGCTGCACCAGTGCGGTCTGCCGAAGGCGATGGCGCTGGAGCTCTTCAAGCCGTTCGTGATGAAGCGCCTGGTCGACCTGAACCACGCGCAGAACATCAAGAGCGCCAAGCGCATGGTCGAGCGCGGCCGCACGGTCGTGTACGACGTGCTGGAAGAGGTCATCGCGGAGCACCCGGTTCTGCTGAACCGTGCGCCCACGCTGCACCGCCTCGGCATCCAGGCCTTCGAGCCGCAGCTGGTCGAGGGCAAGGCCATTCAGATCCACCCGCTCGTCTGCACCGCGTTCAACGCGGACTTCGACGGTGACCAGATGGCCGTCCACCTGCCGCTCTCCGCGGAGGCGCAGGCCGAGGCCCGCATCCTGATGCTGTCCTCGAACAACATCCTCAAGCCCGCCGACGGCCGTCCGGTGACGATGCCGACCCAGGACATGGTCCTCGGTCTGTTCTTCCTCACCACCGACGGCGAGATGCGCGACCTCAAGGGCGAGGGCCGTTCCTTCGCCTCGGTCGCCGAGGCGATCATGGCCTTCGACGCGGGCGAGCTGTCGCTCCAGTCGAAGATCGACGTCCGCTTCCCGGTCGGCACCATCCCGCCGCGTGGCTGGATGCCGCCGGCGCGTGAGGAGGGCGAGCCCGAGTGGCAGCAGGGTGACAGCTTCCGGCTGAACACCACCCTGGGCCGTGCGCTCTTCAACGAGCTGCTGCCCGAGGACTACCCGTTCGTCGACTACGAGGTCGGCAAGAAGCAGCTCTCCGAGATCGTCAACGACCTCGCCGAGCGCTACCCCAAGGTCATCGTGGCGGCGACGCTCGACAACCTGAAGGCGTCCGGCTTCTTCTGGGCGACCCGCTCCGGCGTCACCGTGGCCATCTCCGACGTCGTCGTTCCCGAGGCGAAGAAGGAGATCGTCCGCGGCTACGAGGCGCAGGACGAGAAGGTCCAGAAGCAGTACGAGCGCGGTCTGATCACCAAGGACGAGCGCACGCAGGAGCTCATCGCGATCTGGACCAAGGCGACCAACGAGGTCGCCGAGGCGATGAACGACAACTTCCCGAAGACCAACCCGATCTTCATGATGGTGAACTCGGGTGCACGAGGCAACATGATGCAGATGCGTCAGATCGCCGGTATGCGTGGTCTGGTGTCGAACGCGAAGAACGAGACGATCCCGCGTCCGATTAAGGCGTCGTTCCGTGAGGGCCTGTCCGTGCTGGAGTACTTCATCTCCACGCACGGTGCCCGTAAGGGTCTGGCGGACACCGCTCTGCGTACCGCCGACTCGGGTTACCTCACCCGTCGTCTGGTCGACGTCTCCCAGGACGTCATCATCCGCGAGGAGGACTGCGGCACCGAGCGCGGTCTCAAGCTGCGGATCGCCTCGAAGGACGAGGCCGGTGTCCTGCGCAAGGCCGAGGACGTCGAGACCAGCGTCTACGCCCGCATGCTCGCCCAGGACGTCGTCATCGACGGCAAGGTGATCGCGCCGGCCAACGTGGACCTGGGCGACGTGCTCATCGACCAGCTCGTGCACCACGGTGTCGAGGAGGTCAAGACCCGCTCGATCCTGACCTGCGAGTCGCACGTCGGCACCTGCGCCATGTGCTACGGCCGCTCGCTGGCCACCGGCAAGCTGGTCGACATCGGTGAGGCGGTCGGCATCATCGCCGCCCAGTCCATCGGTGAGCCCGGCACCCAGCTGACGATGCGTACCTTCCACACCGGTGGTGTGGCCGGTGACGACATCACCCAGGGTCTGCCGCGTGTCGTCGAGCTCTTCGAGGCCCGTACCCCGAAGGGTGTCGCCCCGATCTCCGAGGCCTCCGGCCGCGTCCGGATCGAGGAGACCGAGAAGACCAAGAAGCTCGTCGTCACCCCGGACGACGGCAGCGACGAGACGGCGTTCCCGATCTCGAAGCGTGCCCGTCTCCTGGTCAGCGAGGGCGAGCACGTCGAGGTGGGCCAGAAGCTCACCGTGGGTGCCACCAACCCGCACGACGTGCTGCGCATCCTGGGCCAGCGTGCCGTCCAGGTCCACCTGGTCGGCGAGGTCCAGAAGGTCTACAACTCGCAGGGTGTGTCGATCCACGACAAGCACATCGAGATCATCATCCGGCAGATGCTCCGCCGCGTGACGATCATCGAGTCCGGCGACGCCGAGCTGCTGCCCGGCGAGCTGGTCGAGCGCTCGAAGTTCGAGACCGAGAACCGTCGTGTGGTCCAGGAGGGCGGTCACCCGGCCTCCGGTCGTCCGCAGCTGATGGGTATCACCAAGGCCTCGCTGGCGACGGAATCCTGGCTGTCGGCCGCCTCCTTCCAGGAGACGACCCGAGTCCTGACGGACGCGGCGATCAACGCCAAGTCCGACAGCCTCATCGGCCTCAAGGAGAACGTCATCATCGGTAAGCTCATCCCGGCCGGTACGGGCCTGTCCCGCTACCGCAACATCCGGGTCGAGCCGACCGAGGAGGCCAAGGCCGCGATGTACTCGGCCGTCGGCTACGACGACATCGACTACTCGCCGTTCGGTACGGGGTCTGGACAGGCCGTGCCGCTGGAGGACTACGACTACGGTCCGTACAACCAGTAAGCGAGTCGCTTGAGTCGAGGGCGGTCACCTTTGGGTGGCCGCCCTTCGGCGTGTCAGCGCCGGCTGTGCACATCGGGGTGCGAGTCGCGCAGCCGCGTGAAGCCGAGCCCCGACGCGTGCTTGTCGGCCCGCAGCTAGGACCGCCGGGTGGCGGTCGCCAGGGCGATCAGGAGGGCCCCGGCCACGCCGGTCACCACGGCGGCCGTACCCGTCGGGAGACGGCCCAGCCGCGTGCACAGCAGGAGCAGCAGCCGCCAGGCCATCCGGGCCGGCAGCGCGTACCAGAGGGACAGCAGCGAGGCCCACGCGTGTCCCCGGGTGTGGTGCCCGAGTTCGTGGGCGAGGCAGCGCCTCGTAGCCGTTGGCGGCGATCGCCGTGACCTTGGTCCAGCCGTGCAGGGCGGCGGCGTTCACATGTGCCGATGCCTGCCCTGTACAGGCGTCGTACTGGCGTCAACGTACTGGAAACGACCATGGAGGAAACGGGCGTGATTCGGCCGCGTGGCTGATGAACGGCGCCTCGTCCCGGGTGCACCGGTGCCGGATGCGTTCCTTCGGCGCATCATGGAAGGACTCAGGCTCCCGGGGAGGTACTCCGTGTCGCAGCCGCCCTATCCGTCCTGGCAGCCCTGGCAGGGCGCCGGCGCACCGTCGATGCTCGCCTCGCACGCCGACCGGGAGCGGGCCGTGGACGTGCTCAGAGCCGGGTACGGCGAGGGGCGGATGGAGCAGGACGAGTTCGAGAAGCGGGTGGCACGGGCGTACGGGGCCCGGACCGTGGGGGAGCTGGCGCTGCTCGTCGCGGACCTGCCGCAGGGGCCCGTGCCGCAATCGGTGGGTGCCGTGCCCGTGCCGCGGACGTTCCTGCCGGTGCCGCGGCCCGCGACGAACGGGAAGGCGGTCGCGGCGGGCGTGTGCGGTCTGCTGTGCGTGCCGACGATGGGGCTGACCGGGATTCCGGCCGTCGTGCTGGGGCACGTGGCGCGGGCCGAGATCCGCAGCCGGGGCGAGCTGGGGGACGGGCTCGCGCTGACCGGGCTGGTGCTCGGATGGTTGTCCACGGCGGGCTGGGCACTCGTCCTGGTGTTGCTGGCGGTGGTGTCCATCGTGGCGGGCTGAACGGCGGGCTGAACGGCCAGCTGGACCGGGGCTGAACGGCCTGGGGTCTTGACATGTTCCGCATAACCATGCGGGCGAGGCCCATTTGTTTTGACCGCAGCGAATGCGATAGGTACGCTCAGACCTTGTGCCTGGGGTGTGCCCTGGCTCTCGTGCGTGCCATCAACCGCATCGCGAGCTGTTACCGGCCACCGCAATCTGCGCTTCTTTCTGCCTCGCGGCGGGAGTCCGCGGGATTCGACACACCCGACCGCGTGGGTCGGCGACGTTCCAGGTTAGCTTCACCATTCGGCACACAGAAACCGGAGAAGTAGTGCCTACGATCCAGCAGCTGGTCCGTAAGGGCCGGCAGGACAAGGTCGAGAAGAACAAGACGCCCGCACTCGAGGGTTCCCCTCAGCGTCGTGGCGTCTGCACGCGTGTGTTCACGACCACCCCGAAGAAGCCGAACTCGGCCCTGCGTAAGGTCGCGCGTGTGCGTCTGACCAGCGGGATCGAGGTCACCGCTTACATTCCGGGTGAGGGACACAACCTGCAGGAGCACTCCATCGTGCTCGTGCGCGGCGGCCGTGTGAAGGACCTGCCGGGTGTTCGCTACAAGATCATCCGCGGCTCGCTCGACACCCAGGGTGTCAAGAACCGCAAGCAGGCCCGCAGCCGCTACGGCGCCAAGAAGGAGAAGTAAGAATGCCTCGTAAGGGCCCCGCCCCGAAGCGCCCGGTCATCATCGACCCGGTCTACGGTTCTCCTCTGGTGACCTCCCTCATCAACAAGGTGCTGCTGAACGGCAAGCGCTCCACCGCCGAGCGCATCGTCTACGGCGCCATGGAGGGTCTGCGTGAGAAGACGGGCAACGACCCGATCATCACGCTGAAGCGCGCGCTGGAAAACATCAAGCCGACCCTCGAGGTCAAGTCCCGCCGTGTCGGTGGTGCGACGTACCAGGTTCCGATCGAGGTCAAGCCCGGTCGTGCCAACACGCTCGCGCTGCGCTGGCTGGTCGGTTACTCCCGCGCCCGTCGCGAGAAGACCATGACCGAGCGTCTGCTCAACGAGCTTCTCGACGCCTCCAACGGCCTTGGTGCCGCTGTGAAGAAGCGCGAGGACACCCACAAGATGGCCGAGTCCAACAAGGCCTTCGCGCACTACCGCTGGTAGTCGCTACCCACATCGAGACCGAGAGAAGACTGAAGCCTTATGGCTACCACTTCACTTGACCTGGCCAAGGTCCGCAACATCGGGATCATGGCCCACATCGACGCGGGCAAGACGACCACCACCGAGCGGATCCTGTTCTACACCGGCGTCTCGTACAAGATCGGTGAGGTCCACGACGGCGCTGCCACCATGGACTGGATGGAGCAGGAGCAGGAGCGTGGCATCACGATCACCTCTGCTGCCACCACCTGTCACTGGCCGCTCGAGGACAACGACTACACCATCAACATCATCGACACCCCGGGTCACGTCGACTTCACCGTCGAGGTGGAGCGCTCCCTGCGTGTGCTCGACGGTGCCGTGACGGTGTTCGACGGTGTCGCCGGTGTCGAGCCGCAGTCCGAGACGGTGTGGCGTCAGGCCGACCGCTACGGCGTGCCCCGCATCTGCTTCGTCAACAAGCTGGACCGTACCGGCGCCGAGTTCCACCGCTGCGTGGACATGATCTCGGACCGCCTGGGCGCCCAGCCGCTGGTCATGCAGCTGCCGATCGGTGCCGAGGCGGACTTCAAGGGCGTCATCGACCTCGTGACGATGAAGGCCCTGGTCTGGTCGGCCGAGGCGACCAAGGGCGAGATGTACGACACCGTCGACATCCCGGACACCCACGCCGAGGCTGCCGAGGAGTACCGCGGCAAGCTGCTCGAGGCCGTCGCCGAGAACGACGAAGAGCTGATGGAGCTGTACCTGGAGGGCACCGAGCCCACCGTGGAGCAGCTCTACGCCGCGATCCGTCGTATCACCATCGCGTCCGGCAAGAGCGACGGCACCACCGTCACCCCCGTCTTCTGCGGCACCGCGTTCAAGAACAAGGGCGTTCAGCCCCTGCTCGACGCGGTCGTGCGCTACCTGCCCACCCCGCTCGACGTCGAGGCCATCGAGGGCCACGACGTCAAGGACCCGGAGCAGGTCATCGCGCGCAAGCCGTCGGAGGACGAGCCCCTCGCCGCGCTGGCGTTCAAGATCATGAGCGACCCGCACCTCGGCAAGCTCACCTTCGTCCGCGTGTACTCCGGCCGCCTGGTGTCCGGCACCGCCGTGCTGAACTCCGTGAAGGGCAAGAAGGAGCGCATCGGCAAGATCTACCGCATGCACGCGAACAAGCGTGAGGAGATCGAGTCGGTGGGCGCCGGCGACATCGTCGCCGTCATGGGCCTCAAGCAGACCACCACCGGTGAGACGCTGAGCGACGACAAGAACCCGGTCATCCTGGAGTCCATGGACTTCCCGGCGCCGGTCATCCAGGTCGCCATCGAGCCCAAGTCGAAGGGTGACCAGGAGAAGCTGGGCGTCGCGATCCAGCGCCTGGCCGAGGAGGACCCGTCCTTCCAGGTCCACACCAACGAGGAGACCGGCCAGACCATCATCGGTGGTATGGGCGAGCTTCACCTCGAGGTGCTGGTCGACCGCATGAAGCGCGAGTTCAAGGTCGAGGCCAACGTCGGCAAGCCGCAGGTCGCCTACCGTGAGACGATCCGCAAGGCCGTCGAGCGCGTCGACTACACGCACAAGAAGCAGACTGGTGGTACCGGCCAGTTCGCCAAGGTGCAGATCGCGATCGAGCCGATCGAGGGCGGCGACGCCGCGTACGAGTTCGTGAACAAGGTCACCGGTGGCCGTATCCCGAAGGAGTACATCCCTTCGGTGGACGCCGGTGCGCAGGAGGCCATGCAGTTCGGCATCCTCGCCGGCTACGAGATGACGGGCGTCCGCGTCACGCTCATCGACGGTGGCTACCACGAGGTCGACTCCTCCGAGCTCGCGTTCAAGATCGCCGGCTCGCAGGCCTTCAAGGAGGCCGCGCGTAAGGCCAGCCCCGTGCTGCTCGAGCCGATGATGGCCGTCGAGGTCACCACGCCCGAGGACTACATGGGTGAGGTCATCGGCGACATCAACTCCCGCCGTGGCCAGATCCAGGCCATGGAGGAGCGGGCCGGTGCCCGCCTCGTGAAGGGCCTGGTGCCCCTCTCGGAGATGTTCGGCTACGTCGGAGACCTCCGCAGCAAGACGTCGGGTCGCGCAAGCTACTCGATGCAGTTCGACTCCTACGCCGAGGTTCCCCGGAACGTCGCCGAGGAGATCATCGCGAAGGCCAAGGGCGAGTAACGCACAGCGTCTACACGCCGTAGGCTTGACTCCGGAGCCTTGAGGGGCATTCCGTCACAATCATGGCGAGAATGCCCCGGGGCCCGGGCTTTCCAGCAAAGATCACCTGGCGCCGATGAGTAAGGCGTACCAGAACCACTCCACAGGAGGACCCCAGTGGCGAAGGCGAAGTTCGAGCGGACTAAGCCGCACGTCAACATCGGCACCATCGGTCACATCGACCACGGTAAGACGACCCTCACGGCCGCCATTACCAAGGTGCTGCACGACGCGTACCCGGACCTGAACGAGGCCTCGGCCTTCGACCAGATCGACAAGGCTCCCGAAGAGCGCCAGCGCGGTATCACCATCTCCATCGCGCACGTCGAGTACCAGACGGAGACGCGTCACTACGCCCACGTCGACTGCCCCGGTCACGCGGACTACATCAAGAACATGATCACGGGTGCGGCGCAGATGGACGGCGCTATCCTCGTGGTCGCCGCGACCGACGGCCCGATGCCGCAGACCAAGGAGCACGTGCTCCTGGCCCGCCAGGTCGGCGTTCCGTACATCGTCGTCGCCCTGAACAAGGCCGACATGGTGGACGACGAGGAGATCCTGGAGCTCGTCGAGCTCGAGGTCCGTGAGCTCCTCTCCGAGTACGAGTTCCCGGGCGACGACGTTCCGGTCGTCAAGGTCTCCGCTCTGAAGGCCCTCGAGGGCGACAAGGAGTGGGGCAACTCGGTCCTGGAGCTCATGAGCGCCGTCGACACCGCGATTCCGGAGCCGGAGCGCGACGTCGACAAGCCGTTCCTGATGCCGATCGAGGACGTCTTCACGATCACCGGTCGCGGTACGGTCGTCACCGGCCGTATCGAGCGTGGTGTCCTCAAGGTCAACGAGACCGTCGACATCATCGGCATCAAGACCGAGAAGACCACCACCACGGTCACCGGCATCGAGATGTTCCGCAAGCTGCTCGACGAGGGCCAGGCCGGTGAGAACGTCGGTCTGCTGCTCCGCGGCATCAAGCGCGAGGACGTCGAGCGCGGCCAGGTCATCATCAAGCCGGGCTCGGTCACCCCGCACACCGAGTTCGAGGCGCAGGCCTACATCCTGTCCAAGGACGAGGGTGGCCGCCACACGCCGTTCTTCAACAACTACCGCCCGCAGTTCTACTTCCGTACGACGGACGTGACCGGCGTGGTGACCCTCCCCGAGGGCACCGAGATGGTCATGCCGGGTGACAACACCGAGATGAAGGTGGAGCTCATCCAGCCCGTCGCCATGGAGGAGGGCCTGAAGTTCGCCATCCGCGAGGGTGGCCGGACCGTGGGCGCCGGCCAGGTCACCAAGATCAACAAGTGAGTCTTCGGACTGGCTTGAGGGTCAACTGACCTGAGTGGCTCGAAGGGGCCCGTACGACTTCGGTCGTGCGGGTCCCTTTGCCGTTGCCCGGAGGGCATCGCGGATGCCGAGTGCGGTGGGTGCCTCAACAGGTCGCCGCGGTCCGGGCGTGGCAGGGTCAGAAGCCCAGGTACGTGATCTGGACGACGTAGATCCGCTCGCTGCGGACGACGACCTGATACGTGAACATGCCGCCGGGGACGATGACGTCGCCGCCCTTCGGATCGACGCTGTCATGGGCCTGCCCGTGGACGTGCAAGGCTTCGGCGGCTCTGACCAGCTCTTCCGCCTTGCTCTCCACCTCGGCGAGGAAGCCGATGGGAGCGGTTCGGGCCGCTTCCTCGGCACCGAAGGCGTACTCCCATTTCCAGCTCACCCGCGGACTGCCTTCATGGCTTCGTCGAGGACGGCGCTCAGTTCACGCAGCGCCTCTTGGGCGATGGCCGGGTCCTCGTGTTCCAGGTTGGTCTTCGCGTGGGCGTAGCGGGTGGACAGGTCGGGCCGTCGGGCGATCTCGATGTCCCGGGCCCAGGCCAGCACCCAGCTCTGCACCGGGCTGAGGGACTGCCATTCGACAGCCTTGGCGAACGCGTCGTCCTTGGTGGCCTGCATCTCTCCTAGACGGGCCGGATCGACGGTGGCGAGAGCCGCGCGCAGGGCGTCGGGAGTCTGCTGAGGGCGGGGAGCCAGCTCATGTCCGTGGTCGGCCTGCGTGCTCATCGTGTCCACCTCCGAGGAGTGCCCCGGCCAGGCTATCCCGCCCGGGTGTCGGCGGAGCGCGGCGATGTGGGCGGCAGATGCTCTCTTCACGCTGCTCCCGGTGGCTCGGTTCGGTCGGACCGGCAATCGCGGCAGTGGCCCGGGGCCGGTGCGCGGAAGGCTCGGTCGCAGGTGTCGCAGGTCTGGAGGGGGTACCGGGCGGGCGGTGGGGGTGCCGTCGGTCGCGCGAAGGGCGGCGGGGGCGGGAGCTGGGCTGTGAGGCGGTGGGCCAGGAAGGCGGCCGGGCGGCGGAGGGGGTCGGGTGGGAGGTCGGTGGTCAGGGCGTGGCGTACGGCGGTGGGGGTGATGTCGCGTTCGAGCCAGGCGGCGACGCCGGGGGCGAGGTGGGCCGTGTCGCACGCCGAGAGCAGGAGGCGGGGGTCCTCGCGGCGGAGGCCGGTGAGGAGGTCCGTGGCCTGCTGGAGGAGGGTGGGGGCGGGGCAGGCCGGCTGCGGTACGGCGGGGAGTGACTTGCCGCCGGACGGCCTCGTCCGTTTGCTCGGTGCCGGTCGCCGGGCCTCTGTACGGCTGTGACCTGGCTGGTTGCAGGAGGTCGTGCGGGTGATGATCCGGCCGTCGGGGACGCGTACGCGCTCGCGGCGCAGGTAGCCGTGGGCTTCCAGCTCCTTCAGGGCGGCGGCGATACGGGTCGTGCCCTCGGGGAAGCGGGCCGCTAGGGACTTGATGTCGATGCGGGCGCCGACGGGGAGCGACTGGGTGTGCGTGCCGAGCCCGATCGCGAGCAGCGACAGCTCCGGGTGCTGGGCGAGGTGGTTGCCGATCACCGTGAAGCGGGTGGTGTGGCGGGTGTTGTCGTGAACCAGGCCGGAGTGGGGGTGCCGCCGGTTCGGGTGCTTCTTTGCGGCAACCCGGGTGTGGGCGTGCGAGGGCACGTTAGGGTTCTGCGTATCCATCAGGAAGTTGATGCCTTCCTCGGTGGTCAGGCCCTCGCACTGGGATTGCCGTCCCGGCGGGGGCCGTCGCATGTCTGCGGTTGTGTTGCGCTGAGCGTAGGGCAGGCAACGGCTCCCGAAGCCAGTCGAGTTGGTGATGTTCACCCGCGCGGGTGAGACGGCCCCGCGAGCGGGAGGAGGGGTGGGGCTTGGTGGGGTTCTTTCACCTAAGTGGTCCTTCTGGGAGGCCGCCCGTGCCGCCGGAGTTCAGGTTCTTGGGTTCCGGTGCCAGGTCGATTTCCGCCCAGACGGTCTTGCGGGGCGGGAGCCCGGGGGTGGTGCCCCAGCGGTCGGCGAGCGCCTCGACGAGGAGCAGACCCCTGCCGGAATCGGACAGCACCGGCAGCCGGTCGTGGCGGGTGTCCGTCACCTCGATGCGGAGGGTGTCGGCAACGACGTAGAGCAGCAGGCGGAAGTCGCGGCCGGGGGCGCGGCCGTGCGTCACCGCGTTGGCCGACAGTTCCGCGACGACTTGCCTCGCCGGGTCCAACGGCAGTCCCCAGGAGCGCAGTTGTTCGATGGCCAGGAGGCGGGCCAGGCGGGCGCCGCGCGGGGTCGGCGACAGCTGGAGGCTGAAGTTGCGGACGGGGGTGGTGAGTTCAGTGGATCGCTGCTTCACGTCACTCAGAGTGGCGGTGCGCGCTTATCGTGAACAGTGACTCAGCGAGTGCGTACGGTGACTGTCCGGAGCTTGTCCGGTGGTGTCCGGGCTGTCGGGGCCGGGCGTACGGGTAGGGCGCTGGGCACGGTCGTACGACGGCGGAAGGGTGCGGGATGACGGCGGTCGAGGCGGACTCGGGGCGGCTCAAGGGCGAGGCGGACGAGCCGGGTTGGGAGGTGGACCCCGACGACGAGTGGGGCGTCGCCGTCATCGCGACCGTCGGACGGCAGCTGAAGCTGCGGCGGGAGGCGGTGGGGATGCGCGCCGGCGAGTTCGGGACGGCCGTGGGATACGGCGAGGACATGGTCTACAAGATCGAGGGTGGGAAGCGGATTCCTCGGCAGGACTATCTGGTCAGGGCGGATGAGGTGCTGGGGGCGGGTGGGCTTGTTGCGGCGGCTTGGGAGGATGTGAAGAGGGTTCGGTATCCCAAGAAGGTGCGCGAGCTTGCCAAGTTGGAGGGGCAGGCCGTTGAGATCGGGGTCTACGAGAGCATCAGCATCAACGGCCTGTTGCAGACGCCGGAGCATGCGCGAGCCCTGTTCGAGTCCTGGCAGCCCGCGTACTCGCCTGAAGAGGTGGAGCGTCTGGTGGGTGCCCGTATGGCCCGGCAGTCCGTGTTCGATCGGTCGCCCGCGCCATCGCTCAGCTTCGTCCAGGAGGAGGCGACGCTGCGACGCCCGGTCGGAGGCACAATGGTCTGGCGTCAGCAGCTTGAGCGTCTGCTGGAGGTGGGGCGGTTGCGCAACGTCAGGCTTCAGGTGATGCCGACGAGCAGCGAGGCCCATCCCGGTCTGAACGGGAGGATCGAGGTGCTGAAATTCGGGGACGGCACTGCGGTGGGCAGGTCCGACGGCGCTTTCACCGGCAGGCCGACCACCGAACCGAAGCACATCCGGGTCCTCGACCTGCGCTATGGCACCATCCGAGCTCAGGCCCTTCCCCCACGGGAGTCGCTGGCCTTCATCGAGCAACTGCTGGGAGAGACATGATCCGCAACGCTGAACCGGCGTGGTTCAAGAGCAGCTACAGCAGTGGCCCTGATGGCGACTCCTGCATCGAGGTCGCGATAGCCCCCCACACCATCCACGTCCGCGATTCGAAGCAGGATCACGGTCCCCGGCTCGCGCTCTCCCTCACCGCCTGGGTGGGATTCGTGTCGGGAGCCGTCGCGCTGGCCCAACTGGAGCCTTCCGGCCACTAGCCTCTCGCAGCCAAAGCCGACCAACGACCCATCCGCGCCACACACCGCTGCCGCCGCCGAACCCACCCGGCGTGCATGCGACAGGCGGCCGCGCCCGTTAACGCCGAGCGGCAACGCATGCAACCGTAGGGGCCGACAGACCTGGCCGCCCGCGTTTCAGGGCCGCTCGCTCGCTTCTCCCACGTGCTTCCGCGGCCCGGGTCAAGGGTCGGGCGAAGGCCGATCGGCGGAGCCGACGCGAAGCGCCCTTGAGGCGGGGCGCGGAAGCACGACACTGGCGAAGAAGCGGGCGGTCCGACAGTGTCGAGGTCAGCGCCCTGCTGAAGCCCGACTCCGCAGCTCAGAGACAGCCCGGTCGAACGCGGAGTCCTTCTTCTCCTCGAACTCCTCCTTCGTGAACACCGGCTCGGAGAGGTGGGGCGGGATGCCGGGGCCGTCGTAGGTCCGGCCCGACCGGTTCAGGAACTCCTCGTTGGGGAGGACCGCGGTCATGCCGTTGGGCAGGTCGCGTTCCAGGACGTCGGAGAAGACGCCCTGGGTGGGCCGGCCGATGCGGACGGTGTGGCCCGGCCGGTCGATCAGGGCCTGGGTGAAGGTCTCGCCGGCGCTGACGGTGGAGCCTGAGGTCAGCACGGCGATGGGCCCGGTGTAGCGGGGCCCGTCCGCCGGTACGACCCGGATCGGCTCGGGCCGGGTGTGCCGGTTCGGGTCGCTCGGATGGTTCCGGGCGCGTTTGGCGTAGGCGACGTAGGGCGTGTCGGTCAGGCGCTCGGCGATCCGAATACCGAGGGCGTCGGAGCCGCCGCCGTTGATGCGCAGGTCGATGATCAGGCCTTTGAGCCGCTGGGTGCGGTCCTTGGTGAGGACGGCGTCCAGGGCCTTGTCGAGTGCGGCGAGGTCGGCGGCGTACGGGGCGTCGTCGGAGGTGTAGCCGGCGAACCCGGAGATACGGAGATAGCCCAGGCCGGCGCGGCCGGGCAGGTCCGCGTAGGTGATACGGCCGTTCGCGAAGTCCTGGCGATAGGGGGCGCCCTTGAGATCGCGCTCGACGACGAACTCCTTGACCTTGGTGTCCAACGCCTCCGTGGGCATCTCGGTGCCCGGGCGGACCTGGGCGAAGACACGGTCCTCGTCCTCGTCCTCGACGGCGACATGGGCGTCGTAGAGAGGCCGCACCATGTCGCTGAAGATCCCGAAGAGCTCCTCGCGGGTGGTGTCCTTGTGCACCTTGGGCCGGTAGCGGTCCCGCACGTCCCGCCAGTCGACGCCCTTCGCGGCGAAGAAGGGGTAGTTCTCGGCGAAGGAGTGCCAGAAGACGTCGAACGAGGTGCGGGGGTCCTTGGGCATGGGGCGGGTGCAGTCGGCGGGCAGTTCCTTGATCCGCCGGAGCGCGCGATGGCCGACGGAACTGTCCGTACCGAGGGTGGCGCGGTCCTTGCCCGGCCCGGGGCGGACGGTCAGTACCGTGCCGTCGCCGGTCGTGTACGCGCCAGTACCGGTACCGGTCCTCCGTGCGGCCTCGCCCTCGATGCAGCTGACGGCCGTCGTCTGGAACTCCTGAAGGGTGTCGCCGTCGAGGGAGAGGACGGTGCCGTAGCCGTCCGTACGCCAGACGCCGTCGATGCCGGGCGGCCTGCCGGGGCCAGCGGTGACGGGCGCCGCCGCTGCCGCTGCGAGGGCCAGGGCGAGGGCGGCGGCTGTGACGGTTCGCATGATCGATTCCCCCGTTGTGTGGTCGTGTACCTCCTACGGTGCCCGGGGGAGCGGGGGCGGGCCATCCGGCGGGCTGGTGGACGGGGGTGGGGACAGCCCCAGGCGGTCCCCACTGACTGAGCCCGGATCCGGTATTGGCCGCCACCGTCAGGTGAGATGCCGGCGTACTTCCGAGAGATGGCGGACATCATTGTCACCGCTTTCGTTTCATGAGGTAAGCGGCGGTGAGGCAGACGACGGCGATGACGGCGAGTACCAGGGCCGTCGTCATCCCACCCGGAAGGCTTCCGCCACGAGCCAGGTACCAGGAGCCCTCGTGCGGGCCCGCGATGCTGAGCTGATGCATGGTTCTCCTCGACTCACGTGGTCAGGTCAGTCACGGCGTCGTCCCGCGACACGGGGGAGCAGAGTCACCAGCAGCACGGCGGCCGTACCGATCGCTGCGACGACCCATCCGCCGTCGTTTCCTCCGGCCACGACGAACAACCCCACGACGATCGCGCATCCCCCCGCCCCGATGGCGCCGACGGCATTACGGCGCATGGCGGAGCGGGAACCGTACACCTCACGATTGAAGCGCGACACTGCCTCTCCCCTCGCAGGACCCGTGGGGCGGGGCGGGGGGGGGGCCCCCCCGGGGGGGGGGGGGGGGGGGGG